>JANNYV010000299.1:0-9090 GCA_031410275.1 Bacteroidota bacterium | reverse complement strand
CGTTAGCAGGCACTTGCACTTCGCCCATGGTGTCTTTTTCAATTCTGTATGTCATGTATTTTGAGTTACGAGTTAAGGGGTTATTGAGTTATTAGGTTATTGGGTTACTGAGTTATTGGGTTAATTGGTTATTAGATTATTGGGTAATTTGTATTTCACTCAACTTACAACTCTCAACTTACAACTCTCAACAATTAATTGTCAATTGTCAATTGATTTCTACTACCTACTCGAATGCAATGCAATTCGGTTTCCTTCAGTGTCTACAATAAAGGCATAGTATCCGGCATCAGCAGCGATCAGGGTTTTGGGCACAATTATCTTTCCGCCTGCCTGAACTGTTTTGTCTAAAATTAAATTCACATCGGGGTTTGCATTTAAGTATAACAAAGCGCCTGCACCGCTAGGGATATAGCCTTCACCATAACAGATAGCGCCGCTTATTTTTCCATCGCTGCTTGGAAAGAACGCCATTTTATAACCCTGAAGTTCAGTCACCGTCATTTCAAAATTGAAAATAGTTTCATAGAATTTCCTCGCCCGTTCAAAATCCGTAACGGCTATTTCGAACCAGTTAATCATGTTTTGTGCTTCCATCCGGAAATTAATTTGTGCGAAAATTACAACGAAATTTTATACTGAAAAATAAATAATTCAAATTCTATTTAATCCGCGATATAAAATTACTACCGCTTATCAACTATTTTTTTTCTGAATTTATTTTTTAATTGATATTTACAAAAAAAAACTATGAACGCACACGAGATCGATTACAAAATTTACGGAGAAGAAATGCAACATATCGAGATAGAACTCGACCCGAATGAAACAGCCATCGCCGAAAGCGGGGCCTTTATGATGATGGACGACGGAGTACAAATGGAGACCATCTTCGGTGATGGAAGCCAACAAACAGGCGGCATTATGGGGAAATTATTTTCAGCAGGGAAACGCTTGCTTACCGGCGAAAGTTTATTTATGACCGCCTTTACAAATATTGGACAAGGGAAAAAACGTATCCATTTTGCATCGCCTTATCCAGGAAAAATTATTGCCTTAAACCTTGCAGAACTTGGTGGTAAAATGATTTGCCAAAAGGATGCATTTCTTTGTGCTGCAAAAGGTGTGAGTGTTGGAATTGAATTTCAGCGAAAATTAGGAACCGGTATTTTTGGCGGCGAAGGCTTTATCATGCAAAAATTAGAAGGCGACGGATTGGCCTTTGTGCATGCAGGCGGACATGTATACGAGCGAACATTGACAGCCGGAGAAATACTTAAAATAGATACCGGTTGTATCGTTGCCTACACACATGATATTGATTTTGATATTCAATTTATAGGCGGCATAAAAAATACAATATTCGGAGGCGAAGGATTATTTTTTGCAACGCTCAGAGGCCCCGGTAAAGTTTGGATACAATCGCTTCCTATCAGTCGGCTCGCTTCGAGACTCATGGCCTACGGTGCGTTCGGGCGACGTAAAGAAGAAGGAAGTATCTTAGGCGGATTGGGTAATTTGCTGGATGGTGACGGGATATAATATTCCTCTTCCATTTTTTATTGGTTACAAACGTATACAATTCCCCCTGTGATAGTGATACTTCATCTATACTTAAATTGGGTCCAATATTCTCCAGAAATATCAAATAGCTTCTGCATGTTCCTTTTGATCCCACTTTTTATACACACTACTATGTTCTTTATAATGATTGTTTAGCATTGTGTTTTTGACACCATAATGACTACTGATGTTCGTGATCGTATCTTCCCTTGTATCGACCTGTACCTTTTAAAAAATCCGATAGCTCTTTAGTAAATCCAGAGCCAACGGCAACAAACGAAAAATCATTCCTGACTATCTCATTAGGTCGTTCTTTATGACCCCGACAACTTAAGTTTAATTAACCAGCTTTCCGACGAATAGGAAAATCTTGAAGAATAATCTCAGTAAAACCCTTTGACTCATACGCTGATGCATTCTCTTTTAGTAAAATGTTCTTCTCCTCTAAATGAATATCGAAGTAAACTGTCTTGGTTGAAACTTCTCCTAATTCTAGCACAGAGGGAATTGTAAAATATTTTAATAATCCCGACGATAAAAAGTGGCTAATTACGCTTATGTCCTATTATATTTTTGTCCAAAAAATATAATAGGGCTATCCATAATAACCTTTTTCCTTGCTTTAGCATATTATCGACAGTCTTGATTTTTTGCTCCACTTTTTTATCAAGAAAAAGTAGAAAACATAGTGAGGATATGCTAAGGAGGTTAGTATGGGTAGTCCTAAAATATAATTAATCTCAAATTAAGTAAACAGCCCAATCTTATCCGAAATTAAATGCGTTTTTGCATGGGAATCCTATTGATTAATACATTCCCTTAAATGTATTGCCCATATTGATATCGCCACTTGTGTAACCAAGTTTAAACCAATACATACGTTGCTCCGAAGTGCCATGCGTAAAGGCATCAGGCACTACATAACCTTGTGCACGTTTCATTAATTTATCATCACCCACAGCGCTGGCTGCACTCAACGCTTCTTCTATATCACCTTCTTCAAGTGCACTATTCATTGTTTGATTGTAATGAGCCCAAACCCCTGCATAAAAATCGGCCTGCAACTCTAAGGCAACTGAAAGCTTGTTGGCATTCACCTCACTGCTTTGCTGTTGCATACGTTGAATTTTTGCGGTGGTGCCTAACAGAAATTGTATGTGATGTGCTACCTCATGTGAGAGCACATAGGCATACGCAAAATCGCCATGCGCGCCAAGACGTTGTGTGAGCTCATCAAAAAAAGCCATATCTAAATATACTTTCTGATCACCCGGACAATAAAAAGGGCCTGTTTGTGAAGAGGCATTTCCGCAAGGCGATTGAGTGACATTCCGAAATAAAACTAAAGTGGGTGCTGTATATTGAACACCGTTTTGGGTAAGTATAGAATCCCAAATTTGTTCATTGTCTGCAAGTGTAACACGCATAAATGAAGACATTGCTTTTTCTTCTTTGCTTTCTGACGCATCACCATCTTCTGAAGGAGCACTATTACTTGTGGTTTGTGTAAAGTTGTGCAGTAATTGCTGCGGGTCGCCGCCAAGCAACCAACCTACAATTAAAATGATGAGTGCAAGTCCGCTGCCGCCAACAGCCACATGCTTTCCACTGATACCTCTACGGTCTTCTACATTATCGCTTTCTCTTCGTCCGATCCATTTCATATTTTTATTGTTAGGGTGTTTGTGAGTTAAGGAGTTAAGGTGTTAGTGGGTTAAGGTGTTAGTGGGTTATTGGTTATAAGATAGAATTTTTTATTTATCTGAATTTAATAATCACGTCTTCATGCTGCATTCCTCACTACTAAATACTAGCTACTCACTACTGATGATACACTACCTCCATCACAGTTTGTCCCACCGCTTTCAATGTTGCTTTATCTATGATATTGATATTGTCGTTGTGTGTATGCCAATGTCTTCCGAAACCTCCATTGGGTTGCAAATAAATAATATCGACACAAGGAATATGGGCCTCTGTATTAATCACCACATGATCGTCAGTAATAGCACCACCTTGCTCGTAACTAAAGTAATCCGAAAAACCAAGACGGTTTCCGGTGTCCCAAATTTCTTTTTGTACTTCGCCTGCATAATATTTCGATTGTCCTTCTAATGGGAAGCGTGCGCCCTTTGCACCAACCATATCTAAACAAATTCCGAACATCGCTGTGTATCCTACAACATGCGGGTTTTTGGCCCAATATTGTGTACCCAAACAATAACTCAAATCGCTCCATTCAGTTTTACCAACATCTTCTACATCGACCAATAAAATATCGACACCAATATCCGGTTTGGTCAATTTCATTTTGGCAGCCATCTCTAATAGTATAGCAACTCCGCTCGCGCCATCATCGGCAGCATCAATAGGTTTGTCTTTATCTTTTGTATCTTCATCAGCCCATGGTCTGCTATCCCAATGTGACATCAGTAATACACGTTTTTGCAATTGAGGATTAAATGATGCTATGATATTAATCACCGGATACGATTTATTGGAAACAGCTTGTTTGACGGAAACGCTTTGTACATAAACAGTATCTGCATATTTCTTGAATTCTTTTTCTAACCATGCCGCGCAATTTTTTTGCGAAGCGCTACCCGGTACACGTGGACCAAAAGCTACTTGCGATTTGATATGTTCGTATGCGCTGTCTGCATTAAATATGGGTGTCGGAATTTTTTGAGTGGCAGGTTGTTGCTTGTTGCTTGCAGGTTGCTCGTTGTTAGTGGTTTCATCCTTACAGGAATTAATAGCGATGATTAAAACGAAGAATAAACTAATTTTCTGAAAAGTAGAAAACATGAATTTGTTTTTAGTATGAGCAACAAAAGTAAAGAATACTCAGTTTAAAAAATGAAAAAAGATGGGGGCGTGGGGTAAAAAACAAAGTCTCGAAAACAAACTATTTTAGAACTTCGCATTTCCGAACATTGAACATCAAACATCGAATATCGGCACCTCTTATAAATCAATCTCCTCTACATGTATCACTTCCTTGCTAGTTCCGGTTTTATGAACGAAGCCGATAATTTTGCAATTGCTTTTGTCTACAATGTTAGCAGGAAGGGTAAACGTCACAAATTTTTCATACACTCTGCCAACCTCTTTATTGGTTACAGCTCCGGTAAATGTTGCTCCAGAAACAGGTGTAATTATTTTTCTGAGAATATGATTATGCTCATAGTTTGGAAGAACCACAACAGAGGAATCCTGATAATCGATAACCTTATCTTCTATTAGAAAAAGAGAAAGAGCTATATCGCCTGACCATGCTTCTGTAAATGTAACTGTTGATTTTATCAAATACTCATTTGTATTTGCGGTCGGAGTTGCAGTTACATCAATATTTAAAGGGGTCGTTTTGCTGAGCAAACTTCCCAAGACCGAAGACCAATCCGATAACTTATAATAATATGCCGGAGCACCGCCTGAGTATACACGGTCGATACAGGCTGAAGGTTTACTCACATCGCTTCCTTCTACAAATGTCACCAAGTCATAGGCATCAGTGGTATTAAAATCATATTTTGCAGGCGCCTGAAAATCATTTAAAAATGGTGAATAAACAGCTGCAGGTATTATTTTATTGGGATGAAGTGCCTCCAAATCACGTAAAGCTTTGGCTCCATCAGGGCAGTTTGTACATAACACGCCGGTTGCTTCTTCGATTAGTATTTTCTTTGGCTGCTTCGCAGGAACAGTCGAAAGAATATAGGTAGAGTCTTTTGTATTGATGGCATCTTTTAATATTAAACCGGCAGGTATTTGTTCATTATGACAACAAGCTGTTGCAAACAATACCAGTAGTATAGAAACGTATTTGATTTTTTTCATGATTCTTTTTTATAAAATTAAAAACTAGAAGTAACACCCACTTTAAATCCGCTGAAGGCAGGTTCGTATCTGCATACGCCTCCGGTGCAATTGATTCCATCAACTTGTTTTACATATTGCAACGTAAAGCGGTTGGCATCTTTTGTATAGGCCACAAAAACATTCGGATAATGAAGCGCTTTGTCTACATGCTTTTTATTCGGCGTAACATTATACATATCCGAAACAGCAAAACTCCATGTCGGTGAAATCGTATATTCTAACAAAAGGAATGACCAAGAACCATGATCTTGCTTCGTATCCATGTATTGCAATTCAGCTCGTATAGAATTTTTTGTATTGATTTTATATCCAATTTCTACGAATGGAGTAATGGCATTTACTTCGGGATAATCTGCTGCAATTTTTTGTTGATACAATGCCTGATTATAAATTAAATATTGAACTCCCAAATGTAACAGCACGTCTTTTATTTTTCTGATTTCTGTTTCGGCAAATATTTCCCTGAATAATCGCTTTCCTTCCAAGGTATTGATATGTGTATATGCTATATTAAAATTTAATTTATCATTCGGTGTAATAAATGTACTTAGGTTTCCTGCCAACTCCGACAAGTCCTGAGAAGGCGGCGTATAGCGGGCTATCAGACGTTGAGGTCGAATTTGTGCAATGATGGGTTGCCAGTTAAATATCCCTTTCAATAAATTTTCATTCGGTGAGGTTCGCATCACAAAATTTTCAGTCCGTTTAAATGATGCGTTCAATCCGAATTTATTTTGAGCAAATCCTAAGGTAGAATAGACCACATTGCCGCTTCGTTTTTTTAAGGCATTATCTATTGAAATTGCTTCTTCAGATTTTAATGCCCCTTCGACATACCATGTAAAATTGCCTGCATTTAATGTGTTATAAATAGTGGTTGCACACATATTATAAGTAGGAATAAATCTGTCTTTTTCGGGCATATTATTAATATTCGAAATCAATTTATCCATACTTTGCTGATCCATGGTTCTGTTCACAATGCCAATACCTGGTGTGCAATGTGCTTTGCTATTAATATCAACGTCTCCTTCTGCACTAAATCCTTTTAAAATTGGTTGATAACGTTCGAATAAATTTTTTGTTTGGCCGGTAAATCCTTTCAGGGTTAAATGATCATTCAATCTGTATTTTAAATGCAATCCAAACAAGGCATTATCAATAAGCAAACCTCTGTCTTCATAGGCTCTGAAAATAATTCCGCTTCCAATTTGGTCATATACATGTCCACCGGTGACGGTCAGTTTTTTAAATTCTTTACTCAAACTAAACATCCCAATTCCTGCGGCTGTCATGGCGCTTGAAGGATTTTGAAGATTCGAATTATTAAAGGCATCGAAACGCACGGTTCCCGTAAAACCATATGCCGAATATCGTAATCCCAACCATCCTTCGCCACCGCTAAGGAAATTATCATATAACTGATTACCGGAGGCCTTGATATTGGTATCGCGTTGAAAGAAATTGACTGACATCATTAAATCACCTGAGAGATTTCCCTGCTGAGCCTGTGTATTTAAACAACAGAAAAGGGAACATGCAAATAAAACTTTTTTCATTGAAACATACATAGTAAGAAACAAATATACTACATCTCAAGAAAAAATAGCAAGAAGAAAGTTGTAAGTTGAGAGTTGAAAGTTAAGGGATTATCGATTATTTCTTTCCTAGACAAATCCCCTGACATCGAACATCGAACAACAAACATCTAAATTTATTTCAGCCATTTCACTAACTCCTCGCTCATGGGTTCTGTTCCGGGAGGAAATACCTGTATCAGATTACCTTGTTCATCGAGCAGGTATTTTTGAAAATTCCACTTCACAGAATTGTCGCTGAAATTGTTGTATTTTTTTTGTGTCAGCCATACATACATCGGATGCATATTTTTACCCTTCACATCTATTTTCGCAGCCATCGGAAATGTGACACCATAATTTTCTGTACAAAAACTTCGAATTTTTTTTGCATCACCCGGCTCCTGAAAAGCGAAATTGTTACAAGGGAAACCAACAATGACCAACTTCTCTGCATATGCTTTATAGAGTTTTTCGAGTCCTTCATATTGTGGCGTATAACCGCACTTAGATGCGGTATTGACAATCAGTATTTTTTTTCCTTTGTATTTAGCAAGGTCGATAGTGCCTCCCTCCAACGCGTCAATTTTAATATCATAAATAGATTTTGTTTGAGCATTTAACGCTTTTGGCGAAAAGAAAAATGAAAACATAAGGAGTAAAGTTAGCGTTCGCATAAGATTTTTTTAGAAGGTAAAAGTAGGGAATAATAACGGAACTCTTGTTTCGAATTTGTGGTTAGAATTCGAATCAATATTTTCTGGTGATGCTTGAAGCAAGTGCATTAAAGCGATAATCTTTTACACTACTTCATACTCCATCACATTAGGCTGGGGGAGTTTTTTGGAAGCATTCAAGACCTCTATGGCGACAACATTGTCATTTGCACCAAAATCAAGAATTATACCTTGTCTCTCCTCATCACTCTCTATTATGGGATTATCGGATAGTCTAATATAAAGAATGTCGGTTTCTTTGTCGTATTTTATTTTCATTTCCCTATGTATTTTTCTATTTTAGAAGTTTTATAAACAGTCACTACAGTATTCGGATTTGCTTCCAAATTTACATAAATTCTTAATAACTAATTTTTCTCATTTTCAGTTATGATACCATGATATACAGCTAAATTATCTTCCTCAACAATTTCAATAGGATTTAAGATGATTTCTTGTACAAGATGAACGTTAATATTCCGTTCTTCCATTTGTTCTAAACTGTGTTTCGAAAATTGCATCTTTTATAATATAGGTTGTTCAATTAATTCATCCAACTCATCCATTACTTCTCACAATCCCTTTCAACTCATTCAATTTCATTAATGCTTCTACAGGTGTCAATGTGTTTATTTCAACTCCTTCTAATATTTCTTTAATGCGCTTTAAGTCTTCAGCAAGTCCGTCAAAAATATTGAGTTGATAATTGGCCGTTGGTATCTTTTTTAAATTTGTGCTGAGTTTTTGATTCGAGTTTTTTTCTTCTAGCATAGACAGAATTTCATTCGCTCGTTCGACGAGGGACGTTGGCATCCCTGCCATACGTGCTACATGAACACCAAAGCTATGTGTACTTCCTCCCAATGCAAGTTTGCGTAAAAAAATAATTTTATTCCCCATTTCTTTATGCGTTACATGATAATTTTTGATGCGTGGCAATTTATTTTCAAGTTCATTCAATTCATGATAATGGGTCGCAAATAATGTAAGTGGTTTGTGCTGATGATTGTGTAAAAACTCCGCAATGCTCCATGCAATACTTATACCATCAAAGGTGCTGGTACCTCGTCCTATTTCATCGAGTACAATTAAACTTCGGTTGCTGATATTATTGATGATACTCGCTGTTTCATTCATCTCTACCATAAAAGTGCTTTCACCGCCGCTGAGATTATCGTTGGCACCCACCCTGGTAAAGATTTTATCTGTTAACGGTATCAATGCCTCATCGGCCGGCACAAAGCTACCAGCATGGGCCATCAAAGTAATCAACGCCACTTGTCTCAGTAATGCGCTTTTGCCGCTCATATTAGGTCCGGTAAGAATGATGATCTGTTGCGAAGACTTATTCA
>JANNYV010000298.1:0-7750 GCA_031410275.1 Bacteroidota bacterium | reverse complement strand
AATGCATTTGTCTTTTTTAGAAATTGAAGCCATTAGCGAAGAAGCGTGGGGGATATTGATTGTTGGGCTTTTGTCCAAACAATTTATAACCGGCAACGTTTTTAATTTAATTTCGCAACCATTATGTTGAAAAACCAACTGAATATTCTTTGTATTTATACGCAGCGCCTACATATAACTTCTGTGTACCACCACCACCATAATAATTATAATCTACTTTTGAAATACCATCGATCATATTTGTTTCAGACATGGCGTATTTCGCACGGGTTTGAGGGATTAATCCAAAACTTAACCCCACATTTTTTGTAATAGGAAAGGCTAAATTTACGTATGACAAACCCATAGAGCCTGTTCGGTTTGAAACAGACGAGTTTCTTACGTTTACACTCACGCCTTCGATTCCAATTTGAAATGAGGTTAATTTTAAACCGGCAAATGAAGCAGGGTTATTGGGGTTGGCTATGAAAAAATTATCATCGGCAATTGAAACACCTCCCATTCCGCGGTTGGCTACATTGTCTGCCGATTTTAGATTACCCAAACCATATCGTGAATACGGTGAATTTTCCTGAGCGAATGTGTTGAAGATACTGAGTGAACTGATGAGAGCTACGAGTAATGTCTTATTTGTTATTGTGTTCCAATATTGCATATAGTCCTTTGAACAAAAAATTTGTGTCCGCAAATATCTTCTTTTTCAAACGGCTTTCAAAGAATGGTGCATCACCTCCGGTTAAAACTGCGTTAATTCTTCCATACTGTTGCTCATAGCGTTCTATCATTCCGTCAATTTCGGCCGCAACACCATTAATAGCGCCACTTCGCATAGAGGTTGCTGTATCATAACCCAATAAAGAGAGATGTCCTTCGCGTGGTATCAAGGGAAGTTTTTCAGTATAATCGCTCATCGAACGCAAACGAATATCGACACCCGGTGAAATAGAACCACCACGAAATGCATTATTGGGTGCTAAAAAATTATAGGTCACACAAGTACCAATTGAAATGGCCAAACTATTTTCACCCGGATAATGCCAACTGAGACCGGCGACTAAAGCAATTCTATCATGCCCTAATGTTTCCGGGCTACCATAGGCATTTAAGAAAGGCAGTTTGGTATTTAAATCTAATTTTAAATAGGACGTACTTTCCTTTAATAAATTGACAATCCCTTCTTCATGATTCACAACAGAAGCAAGGATTGATTTTTCAGGGCTATATAATGAAATAAGATTCTTTAAGGTACTCATTGCTTCAGCTTCCTTAAACTGAAAACGCTCTACTAACCGATCACTTTGAAAAATGGCCGCTTTAAAATTAGTATTCCCGAAATCTATACAAAGTGACACTGGAAGCATGAACTAAAGCTATTTTATACAGGTTGTTTTGTTAAAATGATTTGCAATGTAGAGTATTTTCTTACAATGTTTTAAACTTTTGCCACAATTTTATTTTACTCCTCATCATTTTCGTCGTTCACCGATAATTTTCTAAAATGTCCGTTCATTTCAATACGCTTTTTTAAATTTTGGAGTTCCATGATGGTGGGAATCGTTTTCGTTAGATGGCGCTGAAGAAACTCTTGTCGTTGTGCTTCGCGCAAAAGCGCCAACAATTCGTACTCTTGTTCTAAGGTCAGACCGGCATGATGCGCCAAATCGTAAGAGGTCAACACTGCGTCCTCTTTTTTATATTCTTTTTTCACATCCAACATCGAATGAAAATACCGCAACTCTTCGAGCAGTAATTTCATTTTAGATTGAATGCCGTCATCTATATTTTCAGGATAAGTAACAATTGCACCGCCGTATAATTTGCCGGGAATTTCATGAATGCTTTCTAATATTTTAAATATATTATTCCCAATGGTGCGGATATCCATTTCACCATTCTCATGTATCTTTTCAATAGACAGGACATGCACAGTTGTGCCTATTTCACTAATAGATTCCTTAAATGCTGTAGCAATTCCGAATTCTTTTTTTTCTTCGAAACATTCATTTATCAGTTGCTTATAACGGGGCTCGAAAATATGCAGGTTTAGTTGTTCGCCCGGGTAGACAACAATATTGAGTGGAAATAATGGAATAAAATTTGTCATTCTGTCTTTATTCTTCGTTGCAATAATAGCAACAAAAAGAATAAAAACATACAAGTACCATATTGGGTTTCGTACAAAGGTTCTATCATCATGGTAAAAAACATCATACACCAAAACGCAAAATATAAAAAACCCCTCTTAAAACTCAATCGAAATAATACCCATTGAAGTATCAGCAAATACAACATACCGACGACACCGACACCCATACCTGTCATTAAAAATTGATTATGCGGCAGCAATACCATGACATTTTTTTTCGGAAAATCTCGATCGTAATATGTCTTCATTATATCAAATACATCACCCGCACCTACTCCGATTACCGGATTTTTTTTGATACAATCAATGGCATATTTATATGAAATAATTCTGCCTTCATCACTGATATTGGGGTCTTTATTATCATTTCGGATTTGCGAAAGTGAATATTGAACATAGGAGATTTTATTTCTAAATGAAGCTGAAAAAGCATACATAATGAAAGGAAGGCTAAGTAACATGACAAGAAAGATAGTGCCGGCTTTCCTGAATCGTTTTTGAAAAATCAATTTCAACAGAAATAAAAATGAAATAAAATAAAAGACCAGGATGCCGGTTTTGGCAGACAGAATATGCAAATAAATAATTGCATACAACGCGGCTATGGATAACAACACCCGGATGATAGGATTCGTATATCTTGAAATTAAATCAACACAAAAACAAATACCCAGCACAACGGCCAAACTAAACCGGATATGATCGTTTTTAAATGGTGTTGGAATCACTTGAGAGAGCCCATAGCCGGCATCATACGTATCTTTATGTTGCGCATATTGAAATAGGCTCCAACTCATACCACCTATCAGCAAAAAAATAAATAACGCAAAAAGCCAATCGAACCATTGCTTGTCCCATTTGCTCATACTATGAAAGGCAAACGGCATAATCAGAAAAGGCAATGCAATTTGCAATCGCTCATTAAAATAATGTGTGTCCTCACTCCAAAAATAAGAGAGCAGTAACAACAAAAAATAAGCGGTCAGTAATACCAAATGTGACTGCGAAAAAAATGTTCTACAATTTGAGACTACTTTTAAATTAAGGACAGCATTCCCAATTAAAATCATCATGCCCATACTCATCATGGCACGGGAAACAAACAAGCCAACCAAAATAAATACACAACCTAAAAATGCCACTGCATCGTGCGGCATATACCTCATTACATTCTGTATTTTTGATTTCAACAGGAAAATACGCTTAAGATTTGTTTATAATAATTTGCAAAGTAATACTTGTTTCGTTCTATTTTTGTTCGACTCGAATATAAACTAATAAACTATTTTTTTATTGTGCCCAACATCAATAAATTAATCACACAACTTCAGGAAGGAGATTATAGAACCTTGGCGCAATGCATTACATTGGTTGAAAATGAAATGGCAGGCAGTGAAGATTTATTAGTAAACCTGCATATCAAAACCAAAACGCATGTCATTGGCATTACGGGTCCTCCAGGAGCAGGCAAGAGTACATTAGTAAATTCCTTGCTGAAAAAATATATTCAAGAAAATAAAAAAATAGCCGTGTTATCTGTCGATCCTTCTTCACCATTTAATTATGGTGCGTTATTAGGTGATCGGATTCGCATGAGTGAATTTTATTTGCATCCCAATGTGTATATCCGTTCGTTGGCAAGCCGAGGTTCGTTAGGCGGGTTGAATACTAAAATTATTGAAATACTGGATGTTGTTCGCAGCTGCCCTTTCGATTATATTCTTATAGAAACAGTTGGTGTTGGGCAAAGCGAGGTAGAGATTGCTGGGCTTGCCGACACAACCATTGTGGTGACTGTGCCCGAAGGTGGTGATGAAATACAAACCATGAAAGCGGGTGTGATGGAAATTGCCGATATTTTTGTGGTGAATAAAGGAGACAGAGAACAGGCAGAATTGTTTGTTAAAAATTTAAAACTCTTAGCCCATAGCAAAGCAAGTGATTGGGAAATACCTGTAGTGAAATGTGTGGCTACTTCGGGCGATGGTATTGACGAATTGTTTGAAAAAATTGCCACACATCAAATTTATTTTCAATTGCATACCCACAACCATTTTTTTTTATTAGCGGAAAAAGCCTATCAACTGATTCAACAAAAAAGAATGAAAAACATTTCTAAAATAGACCTGCTTGAAAAACTACAAAAGGAAAGCGAAAAGGGAGATTTTAATTTATACCGTTTTGTCATAGAACATTATTGATACGGTTGAGCAAACAAAAAAGCCTTATTTACAATATTGCTGAATTGTATTTTGCACACTGCTATAACCATATTTTACCGCCTTATGCCAATCCTCACAAGCTTTAGTTGAATCGCCCAACCGTAAGAATGCATTCCCTCGATTTGAATAGGCATTTGCAAGTTCGGGGTTTAAACGAAGCGCTTCATCATAATCAGCGATTGCTTCATTCACCATGCCTAAATTTACTTTAGCAGCACCACGGTTACAAAATGCTTGATCATTTTTCGCATTGATATGAATGCTAGAATCGTAATCGGACAGCGCTCCTTTATAATCTCCGGCATTTATTTTTAAATTGCCCCGATTATAAAACGCATTCGCATGTTTTGGTGATAAGCGAATGGCGGCGGTATAATCAGCAACGGCATCTGCTACATTTATTTTTTCATTCACCACACCTCTCGAATAAAGGCCTTCTGCATAGGTAGGATTCAATCGAACAACTTCATTATAATCGACCAATGCACCCCGAGTATCTTCCATCAGCAATTCGCCTCTTGCCCTTGCGAAGTACCCGAAATAATCATTTGGATTTGTTTCAATAGCCGCTGTAAATAATGCATTGCTATCTTTCCAAACTTTATTCCGATTCCATGTGAGAATAAGGCATACGATGGCAAAGCCTGCAAAAATGTACAAGATATAGGGTCGTATTTTTTGAGCAAAAGAGATTTTATTATCAATAATCCAACAATACAATTTGCCAAGAATAAAAAACAATCCGATATAAGGAACATAACAATATCGTTCCGACACAATGGATCTGCCGACAGGAATGATTTGTATAACCATTGCAATAGTTATGACAAAGAAAAGTGTTCCGAAAATTAAATCTTTACGATATTCTCCTGCTTTATAAATGAGTCCGACTAGTAGAATTAACATGGCCGGCGCTGCATAATATTCCCATGTCAATGCATGTAAATTTGGATACAAATGAATGGCTGAAAGACCAAATGGAACCAACAACTTTACAATATAAAATACCAATGCATAACTCACCAAAAAAATTCTGTCGAACAGCGGAAATACCGGAGCCATATTTGTTGACCCTGAAGATTGTTGAATATGCATGGCTAGTATTCCGAAGAAAAGTGACAACGCAAAAAACGGAATTTTTTCAATCAAAACTTTTGCAGTCATCTTCCTCCCATTATAATAATCAATTAATAAAAGAACCGGGGATAGAACAACAGCTGCCGGCTTTGATAATAATGAACAAAGCAACAGGACTAAGGCCAGCATAAAATAAGTAGATTTTTTTTCTACATTATATTTTAAGTAAGCTATTAAAGACCCGAGAAAGAAAAATGTATACAACAAATCCTTCCGTTCCGAAACCCATACCACTGATTCGACATGCATTGGGTGTATCCCAAAGAAAAGGGCAGTAATAGCAGCCACTTCCATTCGACCTGAAAGTGATTTTACGAAACGAAAGACCAAAAAGGTATTCAGCAGATGAAACATCAAATTAATAACATGATATGGCTTAGGATTTAGTCCAAATAATTCTAACTCAATGGCATTTGAAAGAGTTGTGAGCGGATGGTAATTATCGAGATGAGGAACGGTGAAAATTGTTTTGATTCCGGCCAATGAAAATTCTTTAATCAGCGGGTTGTTGAGAATATATCCATCATCATCCCAATTAATGATAAATGTATTGTCAATAGAATTTGAGAATACAATGGCAGTTATGAATAGTATGCAACCCAAGATGAGTGAAGAATTATCCTTTGTAGTCGTTGAATCAGCTAGTGGTTTTTGGTAAAGATTTTTCTTTTGAATTGTTGCTTTTGCAGTAGCCATCACTTTTTTGTATTACGTGCAAGCCAAAGTAAATAATAAACTTAATATCGCCAAACCATGTGAGGAGTTTTTAGGTACAGCATGTCGAAATGTCGTTACAGTTTATTCATCGAGTATTGTATCTTTTGTATGAGGTATTGTACTTTATTCATCGAGTATTATACTATTTGTATCGAGTATTGTATCTTTTGTATGAGATATTATATCATTTATAAGCATGAACAGATAAAAAGCATTGACTCTTCGTCAATTTTTGTTAACCTATAAGTTAATTTCATATATAGCTGTAAATTCATTTCGAATTGTTGCATAGGGATATCGAACATCGACTCAATATCTTATACCTTTTTTCTATTTCTCCATCCCTATTTTATCCTAACTTTGCGACCATGTTAAATACAATAGAATCTGCCATTGAAGATATTAAAAATGGCAAACTCGTTATTGTAGTTGATGACGAAGACCGAGAAAATGAAGGCGACTTTCTGACCGCCGCTAGAAATGTTACACCCGAGATTATTAATTTTATGAGTAAGGTGGGTCGAGGATTAATTTGCACTCCATTAGTAGAAGACCGATGCGAAGAATTAGAATTAAACCTGATGGTGAAAGACAATACTGAATTGCATCAAACGCCCTTCACCGTTTCAGTAGATTTGATTGGGCATGGTTGTACCACAGGCATTTCAGCACATGATAGAGCAAAAACAATTCAGGCACTAATTCACCCGGATACAAAACCAAATGATCTTGCAAAACCCGGTCATATCTTTCCGTTGAAAGCAAAACGCGAAGGTGTATTGCGTCGCGCAGGGCATACCGAAGCCGCCATTGATTTGGCAAAATTGGCAGGCTTTGAACCGGCAGGCGTGATTGTAGAAATATGTGATGAAGATGGTGAAATGGCTCGCCTTCCAAAGTTGAAAGAGATAGCAAAAGAATATGATTTGAAAATTATTTCAATTGAAGATTTGATTGAATACCGCCTTCGTACTGAAAATTTGGTTGAAGAGCAAATTCGTGTCAACATGCCAACCATGTATGGCGATTTTGAATTGATTTGTTTTAAAAATTTAAAGACAAATGAATTGCATCATGCCTTAAAAAAAGGTGATTGGAAAACAGATGAAC
Organism: Bacteroidota bacterium; assembly: GCA_031410275.1. Lineage (GTDB taxonomy): Bacteria > Bacteroidota > Bacteroidia > Chitinophagales > Chitinophagaceae > OLB11. The sequence continues at coordinate 418 of JANNYV010000298.1, read as the reverse complement.
CAGTGCTTGTACGTGTACATAGTTCATGTTTTACAGGTGATATCCTTCATTCACTTCGTTGCGATTGTGGTGAGCAACTTCATCATGCCATGCAAATGGTACAGGAAGCCGGCAAAGGCCTTGTATTATATATGAATCAGGAAGGAAGAGGAATTGGATTACTCAATAAACTGAAAGCTTATAAATTACAGGAGCAAGGAAGAGATACAGTAGAAGCCAATTTGGAATTAGGCTTTGAAATGGATGAAAGAGATTATGGTATTGGTGCTCAAATACTTCGTCAACTGAATGTGTCAAAATTAAAACTGATAACCAATAATCCTAAAAAACGTGCAGGTTTAATGGTATATTTTATTTCATAATCTCGTGACCCATTTTATCACGTTTGGTTTTGAGATACTCTTCGTTGTGAGGGTTT
>JANNYV010000297.1:0-3178 GCA_031410275.1 Bacteroidota bacterium | reverse complement strand
TAGCTTTTTCATTTTCGGCATTCAAGAAGATTTTTAGCCAGTTTTTCGTCAGTCTTGTCCTGACTGAAAACGTCAGGATTGCTCCACTTTTTTGTCAAGAAAAAATTGGAAAACAGAATTGAGAACCTAAAATTTTGAGGTCAGTAGTATTTTCTAAATTTAAACACAGACTGTGTCAAGTTGAAATGCACCCGTATTCATGTGTCAATAAAAATAGTATGTTTGCCTAACCCATGAAAAGTATCATGCAAAAACAGTTTTACTTCTATGATTTCATTCCCAAATTGTAAACTAAATCTTGGCTTATCTGTGACACAAAAACGTGATGACGGCTATCATAACATTGATACTGTTTTTTATCCCTTGCCTTTGCAAGATGCATTAGAATTTGTAGAAAGTAAAGACATGAAATTTGATACCAGCGGATTAGAAATTCCGGGGAATACAAAGGACAATATTGTTTTAAAGGCGTATGAGTTAGTCAAGAATGAATTCCCTTCTTTACCAAACCTGCATATTCATTTACACAAAAAAATTCCAACCGGTGGCGGTCTCGGCGGTGGCTCAAGCGATGCAGCAAGTATGTTGAAGATGCTGAATGAATCTTTTAATCTAAATCTCAACGCACAACTCTCAACTCTCAACTCTCAACTCTCAACCAACAACCAACAACTCTCATCCTTTGCCTTAAAACTCGGAAGCGACTGTCCATTCTTCCTTTACAACAAACCTTGTCATGCAACAGGTCGTGGCGAAATACTCACACCTGTTTCGATCGATTTATCTGACTATCATTTTATATTGATCTTTCCCAATATTCATATCAAGACAGCGGATGCGTTTTCGCAACTTACGCCTTCCATGCCTTTAAAGTTGACAAATGAAATTGTGCAACAACCGGTTTCAACATGGAAGCATGAATTGAAAAATGATTTTGAAGAACCCATTTTTAAAGCGTATCCGGTATTAAAAAAAATAAAAGAAACCTTGTACGATGCAGGTGCTGTATACAGCGCCATGAGCGGAAGTGGGAGTACGATGTATGCGCTTGTGGAAAAAGTGAATATAGAGAATACAAAGAAAAAAATTGAGAAAGAGAAATTGTTTGAGGGCTTGGGAGTGTATTATGTGTAGAGAATTATTTCACCGCGCCTTTGCTAGTTATTCACCAATAAGTTTGATTTATTTTTACAAAGAGAAGAGGAGAATGGGAGAAAATGGAATTGTATTCACGCTTCTCTTATTCTCCGTGTCAATCACTTCATAATTCTGTGCAACTCGCCACAGTATACTATGACATAACCATGACCTGAAAACTTGCATACCCACGAAAGGCTTTCTAATTTTACATTGCACAAAAGCCATTCTTATGAAAAAAATATTTTTACTCATTTTTAGTTTCGTAAGTTACCAAGCATTTTCTCAATGTGGTTTCACGATTAATCCAAGTGCAACAGATGTTACTTGTCAGGGAGGGAATGACGGAATCATCACAGCCAATCCAAGCGGTGGTGGTCTGCCATATAGTTTTTCATTAAATGGCGGAGCACCGCAATCAACAAATTCATTTAACGGATTAACGGAAGGTGTTTACACTTTATATATGACGGATGCAACGCCTTGTACGGATAGTGTGGTGGTGACGATTGCTTATATTAATGGAAATGGAACTCTTGCATTGACTTCTACTACGGGCACTGATGCGCAAATTGTTTGTTCAGGAAATTCACTAAATAATATAATTTACACAATTGGAGGCAGCGCCACAAATGCGACTGTCATTGGTTTGCCACCAGGCGTAACAAGTAGTTACTCAGCAGGCTCTGTTATCATTTCAGGATTTACAGGAATTTATGGGATGTTTACTTATACTGTAACAGCAACAGGTATGTGTGCATCAATAACTGCAACTGGTACTATGCAATTTATTCCGTTACAACCTGCTACATTTAGCTATCCAATGAATACCTATTGTCAATCTGGAATGAACGCAGTGCCAACCGGAATTGTAACACCGGGAGGAATATTTTCAGCATCACCAGTTGGCTTAGACATAGCTCCATTAACAGGCATTATAAATCTTGCTTCAAGTATGGTAGGTACATATACGGTAAAGTATATTGCACCCGGCCCATGTAATGATTCGAGCACACAAAATATTACAATTACTTCTCCTCCAAATGCAAATTTTGTCTATGGAGGCAGTTCTCCTTATTGTCAAGGTACTATTGATTCTTTTCCGACATTTATTTCTTTTGGGAGCCCAGGTGTTTTTAGTGTTACCCCTTCAGGTATAGCAATTGATATGTACACTGGGAAGATAGATGTATTTACGATTATCGCGGGTACTTATACGGTAACAAATTTTATAGCAGCAGCAGGTGGTTGTGCTTCTACTTCTCATTCTGAAATTATAACAATTGATAGTACAACCGTATTACTTGATCCTCCTGATCAGTATATTTGCGCCGGCATAAATACCTCTGCCATTAATTTCGTAGCTACAATTCCTGGTACTACATTTTATTGGACGTGTAATAACCCTACAATTGGATTAGCTTCAAATGGTATCGGCAACATTCCTTCTTTTGTCGCATTGAATGCTGGAAGTATAGCCACTATAACTGTGATTCCAATTGGTCCGGCACCTAATTTTTGTAATGGTATACCACAAAGTTTTACAATCACAATTAATCCATCCTTATCTTATCCACCATTCTCACCTTGTCAGGGTATTGTTAGTCCGGTTACGTGTTTAACGGGTGGCGTGTTTTCATCAATACAGGGTTTGGTGATCAATTCTGTAACAGGTGAAATTGATATTGCTGCAAGTACTATTGGCGGTTATACTGTTACCTATATTACCACTGCTCCAATACCGGATACAAGCTATTGCAGTATTAATATTGTCGCACCACCTTTACCCGACATTACCTATGGCAGTTCTTCCTTTTGCCAAAACGGAAATCCATTTACAACACTGACTCCATCTTGTGTTAATCCCGGATGTTATTTTGGCGTATTGACTTCTGTTCCTGTCGGTTTAGTTTTTTCACCGGTAGGCTTTATACAATTAAATGCAAGTGCTCCTGGAACTTATACAATAACTAATACATATCCTGCAAGTGGTACTTGCCCTGCGGTATCTGCATCAACAATAATTACAATATATCCCGCT
>JANNYV010000296.1:0-1517 GCA_031410275.1 Bacteroidota bacterium | reverse complement strand
ACGACAGAGGTTGTAGCCGGTGATATTTGTGCGATTGTTGGCTTAGAAGATTTTAATATTGGTGATACGGTTTGTGATGCAGATTTTCCTGAGGCATTGGCTGTGATTGCAGTTGATGAACCAACCATGAGCATGACATTCAGTATTAATAATTCACCGTTTTTTGGTAAGGATGGTAAGTTTGTAACAAGTCGTCATTTGCGCGACCGTTTAATGAAAGAAACGGAAAAGAATTTAGCATTGCGTGTTGAGGATACAGATAATGGTGATACTTTTTTGGTGTTTGGGCGAGGTATTTTACATCTTGGTATTTTAATCGAAACCATGCGTCGTGAAGGATACGAATTAACTGTGGGTCAACCTCAGGTTATCGTAAAACAAATTGATGGCTCACGATGTGAACCGTATGAGACATTAGTAATTGATGTTCCTCAGGAACTAGCCAGTACAGCAATTGATTTGGTGAGCCGACGAAAGGGAGAAATGTTAGTGATGGAGACGAAAGGTGATATGCAACATTTAGAGTTTGATATTCCGTCACGCGGATTGATAGGGTTGCGTACATTAATGCTCACAAACACACAAGGCGAAGCTGTTATGGCCCATCGTTTTACAGATTATAGACCATGGAAAGGATCTATTCCGGGACGAAGCAATGGTGTATTGATTTCGAAATTTAATGGTTCAACTACAGGGTATTCAATTGATAAATTGCAAGACCGCGGAACCTTTTTTGTAGATCCGGGTGAAGAGGTATATGCAGGTCAAATCATAGCAGAAAATATTAAACCAGGCGATTTATTGGTAAATGCAGTAGAAGGTAAAAAGCTGACCAATCATCGTGCGAGTGGTTCCGATGATGCAAATCGTATTGCACCGAAACGTCTTTTAACTTTAGAAGAATGTATGGAGTATATCGAGTATGATGAGTGTATAGAAGTAACACCGAATTTTATTCGTATGCGTAAAATTATTTTGAACGAAGACGATAGAAAGAAAGCTGAGAAGCGTGTAGCTGTAGAAGCATAATTGACAAGTAAGGAATGCAAGCAAACAGTAAACAACTTAAAGTTGGTGGTATGCGGTGTCATAAACTTTCTCTTTTGTTCCAATTTATATTCTTACTAGTTGTCTTATAAATTGTCATGATATTATACATCATATGAGATTTGTTTATTTTAAAGGGAAGTGAAAATTAGATTTCTAGTCAAGTAAATAATTTATAATTATTTCGTAATCATCATTTCATATTTTGGTAACATTAGAGGTCTTATTTTGCTTTATAAAAAGAAGCTCTCATGCTATATGTGCATTCATTTTCACCAATTGAACAAACGTTATGTAAAAAATTGTCAGATGCTGAGAATGTAGTTGAATTGGATAGTAAACTTATTTTGCAAACAGAATTTTTGACGGTGCAAGATGATTCTTCTACAAATAAAATTTTATTGTATTCATTTCAACAATTAGAATATTATAAGCACCTCAATACATTTCAAGATGAATGTCAATGGGTC
>JANNYV010000295.1:0-1529 GCA_031410275.1 Bacteroidota bacterium | reverse complement strand
CGCGACCCACTATCGGATCAAGTTGTCCTTGTTCTGCCAAGCGGGTTATATCTCTTCCGAAATTATCGAGTACAGGTGTTTTTGATTTTGAATTGGTAGGTGCGGCCGGTTTACGTTGATATTGTGAACGTTCTTCATCATCATCGAACGAGCCTTGATCATCTTTCAATTCCCCGGTGAAACCTTTGTTAGGTGCAGTGCCTGTTACCATTTCTAATTCACTTTTAAAACTGTCATAATCTATTTTAAATTGCTGTAAAATTTGACAAGCCACATTCTCTTTATTTTTTAAAATCGATAGTACCAAATGTTCGCTTTCGGCCAACAAACTTCTCATGGCTTTCGCTTCGAGTACTGTGATACGAATTACTTTTTCGGCTTGCTTGGTCAATGGCAGACTATTCACATTGTCCATTTTTTTGGCTGTCCCTTTATTTTTGATAACGATTTCGAGTTCTCGTCTTAGGTCATATAAATTAATGTTCAGGTTCTGCAGCACTTTTATCCCAAGGCCTTGTCCATCGCGTATCATACCCAACAGAAGATGCTCTGTTCCTATAAAATCGTTGCCGAGACGAAGGGCTTCTTCTCTGCTATACGAAATTATTTCTTTTACTTTTGACGAAAATTGTGAATCCATGAACGTTATTAGTTTTAACAAAAATAATATATTATTTTTACTTTGTAAAGAAAGATATTGAAACATGAAGTACAAAATTGATACCAAAGAAAATTTTGATTTAATTACGCCATTATATGCACAATTTGATTCTAAATTGTCAGACCAATTAAATGAATTAGTAGATGACAGCAGAGAAAATGGCAGGAGTTTATTGATAGATTTTGCGCAGGTTGAACAGATGAATGAAGAAAACGTAAAACTATTAGAGACTTTACACAATGAAATGCACGAACGAAATTTATCGTTTGTGCTTTGTCATTTAAATACAAATTGCAAGCAAAAAATAGCGAGGTTCAAACTCGAACATATACTCAACATGGCGCCCACATTAATTGAAGCCATTGACATTATTAGTATGGAAGGATTGGAACGGGAACTGCTGGGCGAATGAGGAAGTATAAATGATGAATTGGGAATTATTATTGTGATCTTCATACATTGTCAATTGTGCATTATCCATTGTCAATTATCAACTGTTAACTTGCTCTTAAAGAAAACTCTCAAGGTTTCGTCATTTTTAAATTTATCATTAGTAAGTTTGTTGAACTTAAAAAAACTCTTATGAAAAAAACATACCTGCTTGTTTTATCGTTACTACTTACCGGATTTATTAATGCGCAAACAACCTACCCGAGTGGTGTTACAGGTTGCATAGCCCGTTGGACGTTTGATACAACCGAATCAACAGTACTTACTTCCTTGCCTGATGTGAGTGGAAACGGCAATACCGGCACAACCTATAACATTGCTTCAGCACCCGGGTTCAGAAATAAACCATCAAGAGCCGGCGCCTTTGATGGAAGCACAAGTTGGGCCGAGGTCGCGCATAATGCAGGGCTGAACCCGA
>JANNYV010000294.1:0-4510 GCA_031410275.1 Bacteroidota bacterium | reverse complement strand
GGGTGTAAAACTATAAAATTAAATTCAATAAAAAGAAATAAAAAATCATTTTAGTTATAATAAATTTTTCATCATATGATTTTCTGAAAGGCAGATACCGAGCCAACTTCGGCGATTCATCGCAGTATAATAAAGGTTTCTTTTTCGTTCATACAGTGAAAGCTGCATTTCATACACTCAAACGTGCATTTCATACAACGGGTAAAAAAACTGTATTCAGCAGAAGTAGGTTTACATCACAATTAGTAGCAAAAAGGGGAAAGCCGAAAACCCTAAACAGAGTAGGTTAACACACAAAAAAACATTTTTATGAAAACAAAAATCAACCATGCAAGAATGCAAATACCCTGTTGTCTCAGGAATATTTGTATCATTATACTTAGCATTCTAAGTATAGAAGTTAACGCACAAACTGCCACCTTTGGTTCACCGGGTGTTGCAGGCCCAATCACCGCTACCTGCGGACCCATTGCACGAACAAGTGCAACAAGTACGGAGGATTATTCACAACATTATTATTTGTACACGGCAGCCGATATGGCTGCTGCGGGAATTTTACCCGGCTCCACAATTACAGCAATCGGTTGGTACAAAGCAAATAATGGTGCCACCACAGCAGGTAATAATTCCAGTATCTGGCAAGTACACATGAAGAACACAGCGACTTTACCTTCACCAACTTGGAGCAATTCGAGTTATGCCGTTCAATCTGTGGGAGCCACTTTGGTTTACAACAACCCTGCTCAAGTCATTCCAAATACAATCGGATGGTTCAATCTTCCGCTAAGCACTCCTTTTGTTTATACCGGTGGTTCTTTAGAGGTAGGTTCAAATTGGGATTGTAGTTTATTTACCGGCAACCCAACTACAAATGGTATTAATTGGAATCAATGGACTATCCCAAATGCAAATCAAACTTTTGGTGCAAGAGGAAGTTCAGGTTCATTAACCATGATTAATGAAAGTTGCAGTCCAATTAGTCAATTGGTTTTTACATCTCCGGCTCCATGCGTTACAGTAAATAATATTGGAAATACAATTTCATCTGTTGGTATAGCTTGTCCAAATGCACCTTTTACATTAACCTTACAAAACCCTCCGCCTCCGGCTTCGGGTATCGATTATCTTTGGGAAAGTGCTGACGACTCTGATTTCACATACAATGTATTGACATTAGGAACAGGCACAACACAAACAACTTCTGAAACATCACCACATTATTACCGTTGTCAGGTTACTTGTAATACAGTTCCGATAACGGCCTTTTCAACACCGGTATTTGTAGATGTGTATGACCCTGTTTTAGTGTATGCAGCAGGCATTGATTTATCATGTCATGGCGATAATTTGGGTGAAGTATACCTAAGTGTTTCAGGTGGTAATGCGCCTTATTCATTTAATTGGAATAGCGGACTTTATACAACAGCAAATATCACAAACTTAATGGCCGGTACATATAGTGTAGTTGTCACAGACGGAAATGGATGTACAACGACAACGCAATCTATCATTATCGAACCACTTGCATTAAACCTCACAAGCCTTGTTACAAATGCAACTGCAGCAGGCGCTTTAAATGGTGCTATTCAATTGAGTGCAGCAGGCGGCACATTACCTTATGAATTTTCAATTGATGGTGGCACCACATGGACAACCACTGGTTTATTTTCAAATTTACAGGCTACATTATATCATAGCCGAGTACGTGATGCACATGGTTGTATCACCACGCTTGATGTAACTGTAAATTATCCTTCACCATTTTTAGTGGACCCTAATATTTTAATTGATGTAAGCACTAATAATGATACCGTAGCGCATGTGATTTGGGGGATGCCAACAGCCACAACATTTTCTGTGGCACATGTTGAGCTTGAGCGCAGCACAGACGGTGTAAACTTTTTAACAGTTGCTACAGGCAATGTGGCAAACTTAATTAATGTGATGTCATTACCTGCATCTGCAGTCATTCCGAACGGGTCAATTTTTCTTTCAACAGAACAACAAACACGTTTTTTGTTTAATGAAATTATTCCTAACCTTACACCTAACACAACAGTATTTTACAGAGCCAGATTATCCAATGCATCAAACTCTCAGGTTGTGTATACACAAATAAAACAATTTCTTCCTCCTCCTGTGTTATATCAACCATGGCCTATTTTAAATCCGGTGCCTTGCCCTCTACCAGGTCTTCCTCCTGTAGGATTTTCAGCTACAAATTGGCTGAGCTCTATGCAGATTGGATGTTGTTTAATTACAAAAAGACTCTATGCAAAATATACTTGTCTCAATCCTATGCCATGTAAAGATTGCATCCCGGCTTGTGCTTGCACAACCGATCCTTGTTGTGTACATAACTGCGCACAGTACGCAATGTGTTCATGTACACCATGGGTTTCATGCGGTATTGGTCCAACATTATATGTTTGGGTAGTTGTCGGTTCGGCTTACCTTCCACCGGTTATTTCCACTACACAAACCAATGTGACTTGTAACGGAGGTAGTGATGGAACTATTATTATTTCAGGTATTGCACAAATTTGCAAACGAAATAAAATTATTGGTGCACCACCTTGTTTCACAGCAAGCCATCCGCTTCCTTGGCCAAACCCAACCGGGCAAATATCGAATGTGTTTACAAATTTGTGTGCCGGTTGTTATACTATTTTAGTTAAAGATTGTAATGGTTGTACGGCTACAAAAGTTGTTTGCATTACACAACCGACTGCCATTACTTTGACAGCGACTGTTGTGAATTCTTGTTTATGCACAGGAAAAATTATTGTGTCTGCAACAGGCGGCACACCATGTGTAGCAGGTTATACATATCAAATGTTACCGTCAGGAATTCCTCAATCTTCAAATACATTTAATAATTTATGCGCAGGTTGTTATACTATTAAAGTAACAGATTGTAATAGCTGCACAAAAACTATTGTAAAATGTTTGACAGCAACAAATTTCAATTTACACGCTACCCTTGTTGATCCATGCTTTGGAACGAACAATGGTTCTATATGTATTGCAGGTTTAAATGCGGTCATTTCGAATCCTTGTTTAAAATATTCTATTGGAACAAATTGCAGTCCGGTGGTGGCTTCATTATTCACAGCAAATCCTTGCTTTACAAATTTGGCAGCAGGATCATATTGTATAAAAATAGTTGATACTTGTACAGGTTGTGATACTTGTATTTGTGTAACGCTCACCAATTCGAATACACCATGTGGTAAAACAAACAGTATCATCGTGAATACAGGTTATGATCCTGTAACAGGAACTAAAATAATTCCCAATGGTATTGTAGATCCTCTTTGGACGGTTACTGCAGTTGGCGGTGCAGTATTTGGTCCGGTGTTGACAAGTGCTCACCCAGCTTGGATAACAAACCCAAATTCTCATGCGATAGGTTTTGCAGGAGGCGACGCAGTTGGAACAAGAATATATAGAAGAACATTTAAAATGTGTTCATGCGATTCAATCACGTTCAATTTAAATTTAGCATACGACAATTGGTTGAATGGAATTTATATAGATGGAATGTTAATCACAGTACCATCTACTATTACACCTGTCTTCTTACAAGGAAGTACGACTAATTTCACGACTTTCCATAATTATACATTTACAAAATATTTATGTGCAGGTACGCATACAATCGATGTTAAAGTGGTAAACCTTGGCGGACCGTCAGGCTTGAATATTTTTGGAACCGTAACCGGAACATCAAATTCAATTGTTACAAATATTAGTCCTGCAAATTGTTGTTGCTCATGTACTATCTTCCAAGCCACACCCGCTGTTACCAATGTTTCATGTAATAATGGTAGCAATGGAACGATATGCATCACAACACCAACCGGCATTAATACGGCATGTAGAAAATATCGTATTGGCACTTCATGTTTAAATAATATTACAGTAGCGTCAACAACCAATCCTTGCTTTACAGGATTAGTTGCAGGAAACTATTGTATTCGCATTACTGATACTTGTACAGGTTGTGATACTTGTTTATGTGTCAGCATAACGCAACCAACTCCAATTATATTAACAGGTACAGTAGTAAATTCATGTACATGTATTGGTTCTATTACAGTTATAGCCACTGGTGGAACTCCATGCACTGCAACCGGTGGATATACGTATCAATTATTACCGGCCGGCATTCCGCAAGCATCGAATACATTCAATGGGTTATGTCCGGGATGCTATACAATAAAAGTGACTGATTGCAATGGTTGCACAGCGACGATTGTAAAATGTATTACGACAGTGCCATTCAGTCCTGTAAGTGCAATCGTTACAAACGTAACATGCAATGGTGGAATGAACGGATCAATTCTTATTACATCACCGGTAGCGAATCAATGTTTAAAATATCGTATTGGCACAAATTGTGTCAACAGCACAATGATACCAACAACCAATCCATTCTTTGGAGGATTAGCCGCTGGTACATATTGCATTCGTATTTATGATACTTGCACAGGTTGCGATACCTGCG
>JANNYV010000293.1:0-4957 GCA_031410275.1 Bacteroidota bacterium | reverse complement strand
CGAATATTTCTTCTTGCACAATACGATGGCTTTGCGATGTATGTAAAAAAAGTGTTGGCTTGCAAAAATATCCTTTCGCCGGAATATTGCAATTGCTTTGATAAATTTCAGCGCCCCCTTTAATTCCGATTTTTAAATATGAATTTATTTTATCTAATTGTTCTTTACTATTGATTGCTCCAATGTCTGTATTCTTATCGAGGGGATCACCGACTATCAATGTCTCCATCCGGCGTTTCAATTTTTTAATCACAAGATCTGCGATATTTTCTTGCACAAAAAGCCGGGAGCCCGCGCAACAGACATGCCCCTGATTAAAAAAAATACCATTCACAATACCTTCTACGGCCTGATCGATGGCAGCATCATCGAAAATAATATTCGCCGCTTTACCACCTAATTCAAGCGTCAATCTTTTATCTGTTCCTGCAATTGCCTTCTGTATATATTTCCCAACCGGTGTACTTCCTGTGAATGCAATTTTATTGACCAAGGGATGATTTACCAAAGCCGCTCCGGCATTCCCAAAACCGGTGACAATATTGACAACACCTTCCGGCAGACCACTCTCCTGAATAATTTCAGCGAGTTTTAATGCAGTCAGCGGTGTACTTTCTGCAGGTTTAAGCACCACGGTATTGCCGGTTGCCAATGCCGGTGCAATTTTCCATGCAGCCATCAACAACGGAAAATTCCAAGGTATAATTTGTCCGGCCACACCCAACGATGTAGGATTCCGATTAGGAAATGCATACTGTAATTTATCAGCCCAACCCGCATAATAAAAAAAATGATTACAAGCTAACGGAATATCTATATCCCTGCTTTCACGAATAGGTTTTCCACCATCCATACTTTCTATCACAGCAAATTCACGGGCTCTTTCTTGCATCAATCTAGCAATACGATAAATATATTTTGCTCTTTCTTTCCCTGAAATTTTACTCCACGTTTTATCATATGCATTCTTCGCACTTTTCACAGCAAGGTCTATATCTTTTTCATTGGCTTCAGCAACCTCACTTATTTTCTTTTCGGTTGAAGGGCTAATTGTATCAACATATTTTTTCGAATTCGGCTTGACAAATTTTCCGCCAATAAATAAATCATATTGCGATTTGATAGAAATATGCTCCGTGCTTTCCGGTGCTGTCGCATAGTCCCATGATGTAGAAGCCGATACTGCCAAAGGTTTTACACTTGCTTTCGTTATTTTAGCCGGAGCACTTTTTTTTGTTGTCATATATAGTTAATCTTCTTCGTTTACACCTTGTTACTTAGTTAGTTTTTACAAGTGTGTTATTTCGTATAGCTCTTCGATGAAATAAATTTTGTTTGAAAACAAGAAGCCATCAACTACAACTACATTTGCCGGGCTTTTTTTGTTTTCATTCAAAGGTATTAACTTTTCTTAATTTATCATCTTCCGGACAATGTCAATTATTTTTTATGGTAAGTCTCCATAATTCGCATGGCATTACAGCCGAAAAGAATTTACATGAAAAGTCGTTTACCAAATCAGCGAAGTAGTATATATTTGCGCCTTCACAATGAAACATCTTCCGAATATTCTCACGCTTGGTAATTTATTTTTTGGATGCATGGCTATTGTATTCATTCTTCATTCACAACCTTTTTTAAGTGATATCAACGGCGAGCAATATTGGGTCAGCGGCACTACACAAGCTTATTATGGAAGTATTTGCATTTTACTCGCTGCCGTTTGCGATGTATTAGATGGCATGGTGGCCCGTTGGCTTGGTGTTACATCAGCCATTGGAAAAGATTTAGATTCTCTTTCCGATGTGGTGTCGTTTGGCGTAGCACCGAGTATGATTTTAATGAAAATGCTTTGGGCCTCATGGATGCAGAAACCGGATGCCATTGACATTTCGATGCTAAGTGTTTGTCCCGCTTTTTTATTGGCTTGCTTCGGTGCCTTACGATTAGCCCGATTTAATAATTCACCTGCAACCACTTCGTATTTTACGGGAGTCCCCATTCCTGCAGTAGGGTTAGTAGTAGCCTCATTTCCTTTAATAAATTTTTACAACCCGCTTGGCATCGGACTCAAAATGCAAAATGCTTGGTTGCTTTATTTTATCATTGCCATTCTTTGTTGGCTTATGGTTAGTAAATTGAAATTGTTTACGTTGAAGTTTTCTAATTTTTCAGTAAAAAAATATTGGCCTCAGCTCACTTGGCTAGCCTTAACATTAGTCGCATTGCCTTTCTTAAAAACCTTAGCGATTCCGCTTTCATTTTTATTATACATTCTTTTATCATTCGCATACAAACACTCTGACACATGATTTACACAGCACATATAAACATTATGCCATTGACCGAATTATTGGACCCGCAGGGAAAAGCTGTCAACAGCAGTTTGCATAGTTTAGGATTACAATCTATTCAAGATGTTCGTATTGGTAAACATATGACGCTTAGTATTGAAGCAAATTCTGAGCAAGAAGCACGGAGTATTGCAGATAGCGCTTGCAAAAAAATGCTGTGTAATGCGGTGATGGAGCGATTTGAAATAGTGGTGAGTCATTAGGCATCTCTAAAAACCCCATCTACTTCGTTATTCGGATTTTTTAAACTCCTCATTTACAATAGTAAACTGCGGGTTTAAAAAATCCGAAAGCCTCGTATATGAGGTTTTTAGAGATGCCTATTAGTATTAACACCTCATAATTCTCATTTCTGTAAACCATATAATTTTATCGATGATTCCGCACATGCAGGATTGTTGTTGGGTTTTCTTACAAGAATCAAGTAAAGACATTATGCCAAATCGAGGGTATACATAGTACAATCTCATTCTACAGCATAGTACTTTTTTCGGGATTGTATGAATGAAAGCTAGGCGTATTCATTTCATTGTGTTCTATAAACTTATGCACGGCTTGTGCAATACTTGATACTATTTCCTACATAAATAGTTCGCACTTTTATCCTCCACAAAACATTTTTTATCATGGCACATACACGATGCAACTACTGCGGACAAGTAGTACAATTTATAGATATCAGAGGCAATAATACTTGCCCTGTATGCCGTCAAAGCAGCACTAGTTGCTGTGAAGGCGGAAGCTGCACAATTTCTTATTCTGAACAAGAACAGGATCTACAAATACAACGTGGCAATCAGGAACCGTATACAAAGGAAGAAGCAGCGCCGTTGGTTTTATAAATGAATTTTTATTGATTTTGTAAAATCTATTCCTCTACTTTTTATAATCCAAAATTTTCATGATGTTGGCAATATATTCATCGATGTGAAGGGAGATTTGATAGAAGATATTTTTTTGAATCATTCAGAACTCCGTATAAATGACGAGTCATTTGCGTGAAGGATAGTAGCGGAAAGCCCGGACCATGCGCCCTGGCATGGGAGGACTTGCAGCGGATAGCCCGACCCCGAAGCAGTCCCGTAGACAAACCCTTACTAGTTAAATCAACTGAAAACTTTCTTTGTCTCGGGACGCTTTCGGGGCACGCCCTAAAAATTAATTTCTACTTTCTACCATTTAAGCCCCGGCATACATTCGTTCTATCATACTTACCACCATTTTGCCTTCCTGTGCATTTGTCATAATGGTATCTTTTCCTTGCAAAGTTTTAATGACATTGTCTATCATTTTATCATGGTTACTCATACTGCCTTGGTAACGGCCATAGTCATTTGACTTTGATTGGATATTAATTTCGGGGAGTAATACATTTTTGATATGTTGATATTCGATAGTATTGAGATATTGCCCACCGATTTTTATGGTGCCATTTTCGGCAAGGATGGTAAACGCGCCTTCCATATTTTTTTCATGGCTGCAGGTTGAGAAATTAAAATTGACAATCGCACCGTCTAAGGTTTGCATAAAAAAACTTCCGGTGTCTTCGATATCAATATACGAATGATTAAAATTTTTGATAATGCCTTTGCATGACTGAATATCACCAAATAAATAATAGAGTATGTCAACAAAATGACTGAACTGTGTAAACAAACAACCTCCATCTTCTTTGCGTTTCCCACGCCACTCACTTTCATGATAATAATATTCATTCCGGTTCCAAAAGCAATTGACATTGATAAAAAACAATTTGCCTAATGCTTTTTTTTTGAGTAATTTTTTTACCTGTTGCACCGGTTCGTTATAGCGATTCTGTTTTACTACAAAAATAGTTTTATGATTTTCATTGGCACACCATATCATTTCTTCGCATTCCTGTGTGCTAAGTGCCATGGGCTTTTCGCAGACCACATGTTTTTTATGTTGCAATGCCATAATGGTATGCGGATGATGAAGATAGTTGGGTGTACAAACATTCACAATGTCTATGTCTTCGATGGCAAGCATTTTATTGATGTTATCATAAAAAGCAACCTCCTCCGGGAAATCAACGGGCTTTTCAAATAACGGCACATCACATACTGCTTTTAAAACAGCATCTTCATGTTGCATAATATGATGGGCATGTCGTTTTCCGATATTGCCGTAGCCGATAATGGCGAATTTTAATTGACTCATTTCTTCTTGATTAAATCCCCCCCCGTGTTTAATTCTATTTGCCCCTCATCTAATAAAAATCGTATAATATTCATCACACGTTCTTGCATCAAGCTAGAATATTTTTGACAAAACAAATCTATATTGACAACTTGAGTTAACTCAATTTCCTGCAAAATATTGTTTTTTATCAATTCAAAATCTTCTTTGCTACGTAAATGTTGTTTGTTCGCCAAGCAAATGTCACAAAGTCCGCAAGGAATATCAATACTCTCTTTGTAGTAGCCGGATAATGTATTAGCTCGGCAAGTTTTTTTTTGCGTGGCGAAGGCCAACATAAATGTAACCCGCTCTTCATATCTTTTTTTGAGTGTTTCAATCAGAACTGTATCAAGTTTCAATTCGGGCAATGGCAATCTGTTATGTAAATAAAAAAGTTGTGG
>JANNYV010000292.1:0-23116 GCA_031410275.1 Bacteroidota bacterium | reverse complement strand
TCAGGCATTCATTCCATTTATCAGTTGATGGACACACCTTGGAAACTTCGACTCTTACCATTCTTTTTTTCAGTACTCAGTATTTTATTTGTTTGGAAAACAGGAAAACAATTTTTTAGTAATCAAATTGCATTATTAGCTGTTGGGTTTTTTATTACCTGTATTCCATTTCTCAATTACTGCCTGCAAATAAGGGGCTATGGATTGAGTATAATGTTAGTAATACTGATTATTTATTCCTCACATTCATTTATTCAAAGTAAAAAAAGAAACTCTCTTTTATTGATTGCACTATTCAGTATGTTGTTGATGTATACCATTCCATCAAACATGTTTTTTTTAGCCTCGCTTTGCTTATTAAATTCTTTTCTTTTCTTTTTAGATATTGAGTATGCCACATTCAAAACGAAATTCTTCTCTACTATTTTCGGCAATGATTATTTTAAAATGAATCTCGCCATTGTAGCGGGTATTATGGTCTGTACATTGTTTTATCTTCCTATTTTTAGACAAGTATTTTTTAATGAATATGTAGTCGCACAAGTGAGTACCAATTTCGAAACCGGGATTCATAATTTCATTCAATGTAATATATACTTTATTTCAAATCGTTATTTTGTAATGGTTTTGGCTGTGATTGGCATAGTCATTTATTTTATAAAAAAATGCAAGCTGCCTTTTGTTTCGCAAGGGTTTTATTTACTCTTCCTTTGTCTGTTTCCGTTTGTGATTAGTTTGTTGCGGAAAGACAATCCACCCGACAGAATTTATACCAATACACTTCCATTGCTTTCGTTGGCACTGGCCATTTTTGTAAACACAACAATAGAGACAATTTTCAAACACAAACTCATACAGTTTGTTTGCACACTATTTATATTGGCTGGAAGTATTTTCATTTGTTTCAATGAACAGAAAAAAATTGAAGCCCATTTAAAACATGATTTGGTGAACGGTGACCGTTCACAGGATTTGTATTACAATTATTTTTTAAGTCATTATATTCCTTTAAAAACCGCCACACAATTGAGTCAGATTGCGCAGACTAAGAAAGTGATTGTTCTGATTAATGATGCCGAGCCGCACGATATTCCGTATTATCTTCAAAAATGCAAGGTGCCATTTTATGAAGCCTCATCATTAGATTCTATTCTGAATACACATCCCCAAGAGTTTTATATCATCACTCGATTTCCTGACATCACTAAGAAGGAATATGCCGAAAAAAATATTCCGTATTCATTTGAAAAAATAAATACGGAATATTCATATCATAATATTATTAGACTGCGAAAGAAATAGTCTTTACCGGAAAAATAGAATCGAAGTAAGGTAAGGCCAATCACTATTTGCAAAATACTTTATCTCACTCCCTCAACGCTTTAATTCTAATGCAGAAATTCAAAGACAAACTTACTTCAAAGCTATCACCTGCGAGCATCGAACATCAACAAAATTTCTAGTCCGCTCTCCCCTCTTCAATCTTCGCTTTTATTTTCACTTCAATTTCTGAAGCCATTTCAGGATTATCTGTTAAGAGTTGTTTGACGGCATCACGACCTTGGCCCAATTTGTTTGATTCGTAGCTATACCATGAACCACTTTTTTGAATAATGCCATGATCGACACCCAAATCACAAAGCTCCCCAACTTTACTAATCCCTTCTCCGAAAATAATATCAAACTCAGCCTGACGGAATGGTGGAGCTACTTTATTTTTTACCACTTTTACACGAGCCCTGTTTCCGATGGCTTCATCACCATCTTTAATTTGTGCAATACGGCGAATATCCAACCGAACTGATGCATAAAACTTCAATGCATTACCACCCGTTGTTGTTTCAGGACTTCCAAACATCACGCCAATTTTATCTCTCAACTGATTGATAAAAATACAACAACATCCTGTTCTGTTTATGGTGGCTGTAAGTTTACGCAATGCCTGACTCATCAACCGGGCTTGTAATCCCATTTTGCTATCACCCATTTCACCTTCTAATTCTGCTTTCGGAACCAATGCGGCCACAGAATCTATCACCACTAAATCAATAGCCCCTGATGAAATTAAGCGGTCAGCAATTTCTAATGCTTGCTCACCATAATCTGGTTGAGAGATTAATAAATTATCAATATCAACACCTAATTTTTTTGCGTACGAAGCATCAAAGGCATGTTCCGCATCAATGAATGCACAGATGCCTCCTTTCTTTTGCGCTTCGGCAATGGCATGTGTTGCAATGGTTGTTTTTCCGGACGATTCCGGACCGTATATTTCTATCACCCGACCACGCGGAAGTCCGCCAATACCCAGTGCGATATCAATCCCCAAAGAGCCTGTCGAAATGCTATCCATTTCCACAACTTCTTTATCGCCCAATTTCATAATAGAACCTTTACCATAATCCTTGTCGATTTTTTCCATGGTAAGCTTCAGTGCTTTCAATTTTTCGTTTTCAACGATTGCTGTTTCTTTTGCCATTGTTTAATTTTTTTTGGTTAAGTATGTATATGAACAAATGTATTACTTAATATGAATTTTCAGTATCAGAATTTTTCAATGTGAATAAATTTTTTCGTCACCTTCACCATTCTGTTGCAAAGATGAAAAAGTGCTGCGTAATGAGTGTATGTAGTCGGAAAAAAATTCAGCACTTTATAAAATTTTCAAAATAAGTATCCATATTATTTGGGCGTGCCCCTGAAGCGCTCCGCTGACAAGGAGAGTCTTATGTCGATTGAATAATTAGAAATTTGTCAGCGGAACTGCTTCAGGGTCGGGCTATTCACTGCAATCTACCACCCAAAGCGGTGGTAGTATTTCCGCTACTATCCCTCACGCTCCGGCACTTTACTACGAGTGTCGTACATCAATATTTTACAAACGCATTTTACAGAGCTACTCATTAAAAATAAATTTTCCTACTTTGCTTTGACTTCCATCAGCATTCGTAACAAATACAAAATAGACGCCTGTCCTTGGTCTCTTACCCAAATAATTTTTTCCATTCCAGGTTGCTTGTCCGCCCTGCGCTTGGGTACGATACACAAGTTGACCGGCCTCATCGGTAATACGTACATCTGCATTTTCAACCAAGCCGCTTACAGTCACAAGGCCGGCATACTGAGCAGGAACAGGATTTGGAAACACCATCAATTTTGCATTGTCTTCATTGCCTTCGGTGGCTTCACTTCGGTAGGACACAAGACCCGCTGTGGTCGCAAAAAATACTTCACCACTGTTTGGTTGTATCACAATACTCTGTATCGTATTCGATGGCAAAGGGCTATTCTCTTTTGTAAAGTGATGAATAATTTTTTCCGCATCGTCCGAAATCAACCACACACCATTGCCGGTTCCTATCCATTTATTATTAGCCCCATCAACTGCAATCGCCACAATGCTTTCACGTTGAAATAATAAACCGGCATTCAAATCATACTTTACAATTTTCAATTCTGCTTCGCAACCGCTTGTCGACATAATACTTTCGGGACAATTAATAATTCCAATACCATCTGCCGTACCCACCCAAATTTTTCCATTTTTATCTTTCGCTAATGTAAAGACTTCATTGTTCGGAAGATTCCCATTTCCGGCGCCTGATGTCAGTAAACGAATTTGATCATCATTTTTATTGTCGATGGTATGATTATCATTCAATACAAAAAGACCAATGCCTCTCGGTGCCACCATCCATTTTTGATTTGAATTATCAATCACAATTTGTGCGGCTGATTTTTCGGCCACCGTATACGGAAACGAAAATTTCTGCCAACTGCCATCTGCTTTTTTTACAACCATTTGATCGGGCGCAGCATAATTACTCATCCATAAATTATGCTCATCATCAAACGTTAGACCGGCAATAAGATAAGCGCCATTGTTCCCGATTTGTGCTTGTATATAGCCGTTGTCTTTATACACCACTGTCGTATTATCCGGATGTATTTCTAAAAGACCGCCACCATAGGATGCCGCATAAATATAATTATTTCGTTTATCAACGGCAACATCCATAATGTCGAGCACGGTATCCATACCCGGTGTGCCCACATACCGGTTATACCAATTCCATGTACCATTTGTATACTTCGATATACCGGCTGAATTATATGATGCTACCCAAGCAAGCGCGGCACCGGCACTCACATACACATCATCATTAAAGACAGAAAGTTTAAACGCCGAATTACTAAAAACACCATTCGGATTGAAAAGGCTTTTGTCTTTTCTATTGGCTAGTTTCACCAACCCTTCCCATTCATCGGCATCCCAAATTTCATTGGGTGCAGTTTCTACTACATCATTCGGATTTACATTCAGTACAGAATCTATTACTAATCCATCTGCATTCAATAGCATAATGGCTCTGCGATTTTCATCCCGTTCACAAACATACATATCATTTACACCCTGCCTGATATTTCGAATCGGAGAGACCGGAATATAAACCGGACTTAGAGTATTACCCGTGATTGTAAAAACAGTATCATGAGTAGCGCAAAACAATGTATTAGTTTGTGTAAAAATATAATCAACAGAAGCACTTGAAATCGAAGTCCAACTTGCAAAATTTTGTAAAGCCGCACTTGTCTCACTAGCTTTATAAATACCTTTCGAAGTGGCCGCATAAAAATCACCATTAAATGTGGTGAGTGCTTTAATATTTAATAATTCGGAAGTAGCCTGTAATACATAGCTTTCTTTTACTTCCCGTT
Organism: Bacteroidota bacterium; assembly: GCA_031410275.1. GTDB lineage: Bacteria > Bacteroidota > Bacteroidia > Chitinophagales > Chitinophagaceae > OLB11. The sequence goes on along the minus strand of JANNYV010000292.1, from coordinate 18,397 downwards.
TTTGAGGGTTCAATACAACAATGGCAAAATCGGTACAGAGATACATGAGTTTATTTTTAAAATAAACCGAATTAATTTGTTTGCTTCCTGTAATATTTAAATTTTCAATGTCGGGAAGGTTGACAAAATTATTTCCTTGCATCAGGTCGATATTCCCGTTCTCATAAATGATTAGTAAGTTATCTGATGCCGCATCATATCGAATCAATTCTATATTCACATCGCTTAACCCATTGACCTTCGAATACAATGTATACTCATTATCAGTAAGTGAATAGGAATATAAATTTGATTTTGCTGCAAATAGTTTATCCTTTACTTTTTCGATACTGCTTGCTGAGCCATATGAAAAGTAAGTTTGCCATTGCCCAACCGGAACTAACTGAGCCTCACTCACATGACCAAGCAACAGAAAAAAGAAAATCAGACAAATTCGATTCATATTTCAAAAATAGGGTATTTACTAACGAGATTATCATAAGATTAGTATTTTGTATTTCGCTTTTTTAATAATCAGGGTATCTTTGAACTCCTTATGTGGAAACTATTAGCACAATTTATTCTTCGTTTTAGAGCACCTATTCTTATTGTAATTTCTGTGTTGACGATGATCATGGGAATTTTTGCAAGCCAAGCAAAAATGAAGTACGATTTAACCAGTGCCATTCCTGTTGATAATCCAAAATATATTGAACATCAAAACTTCAAGAAGATGTTTGGTGAAGATGGAACGATGTTGGTGATTGGTTTCGATAAAAAAGAGGTATTCAACCCCACTTTCTTTCATGCCTTTACCACATGGCAAAAGGCCATAAAGAAGATACAAGGGGTGACGAATATGCTAAGTATTCCGACGGCCATTAACATAAAAAAACAAGACACCGATAGCACAAGTAAATTAGTAACCGAACCCATTTTTACTTCATCAAAAAATTTCGATTCCAGTGTGCAGGAGTTTTTAAATCTCCCTTTTTATAAAAACCTTTTATATAATCCTCAAAGTCATTCATACCTCACCGCTATTTATCTCGATAAGGATATGATAAAAACTGCCGAACGCGTACGAATTGTGCATGAGATAAAATCTATCACCGAAATATTTTCAAAAGAAACAAACTCAGAAATTCATTATTCCGGTCTCCCGTTTATTCGCACAGAATTTGCACAAAGTGTTCGGTATGAAATGAAACTTATTTTAATTGCTTCTCTTTTATTAACGGCTCTAATTCTGTTCATATTTTTCCGTTCCTTTAGTACAGTTTTATTTTCTGTTTTAATTGTGTTTGCCGGAGTGCTTTGGGCACTTGGGTTATTATATTTACTAGATTATAAAATTTCTATCCTCACTGCACTTATCGGGCCCTTAGTTGTGGTGATTGGTATTCCGAATTGCATTTATTTTCTCAATAAATATCATACTCAACTAGCACTTGTAAAAGATAAGAAGGAAGCCCTTATCAATATGATCGAACGAATGGGTATTGTTACTTTATTTACAAACCTTACGGCCGCCATTGGGTTTGGGGTTTTTTATTTTACAAAAAGTCAGGTCTTAAAAGAATTTGGTTTGGTGGCCGGTATCAGTATTTTGGTTGTTTTTTTTCTGTCGCTTTTTTCGATTCCTGCCATTTTCAGTTATTTAAAAGAACCGGATACGAAGCACACAAAATATTTAGAAAATAAATTTCTCAGTGCGGTTTTATTAAAATTTGAATATTGGGTCTTGAATCATAAAAAATATGTCACATCCTTTTGGACCATTATTGTCATTATTTCTGTGTTTGGTATTGTGAAACTAAAAACCATTGGCTTTATCGTAGATGATTTACCCAAACAAAATAAAATATTTACTGACCTAAAATATTTTGAGAAAAATTTTCATGGCGTCATGCCACTCGAAATTGTGGTCGATACAAAAAAGAAAAACGGAGCAACTACCTTACCCACTTTACAGAAATTAGACCAGCTTTCTGCAGCACTTAGTGAATATCCTCAAATAGCCAAACCGCTTTCGATGGTTGAGGCGATTAAGTTTGCACGGCAAGCTTATTATGATGGTGATAGTAGCAGTTACGCAGTTCCCAATGGGTTCGATATAGCTTTCCTTCTGCCTTACTTGCGAATGAAAACAGATTCAAGCAAGTCTTCGCAGTTCTCTCAACTTGTCAATTCGTTTGTCGACAGCAGTAAACGGTACGCACGTATCAGTGTAGGTATTGAAGATATTGGTTCCGAAAAATTGCCTTTATTATTGAAAGGCATTGAAGAAAAATCGTCCGGCATTTTTGATACCTCTCGATATAAAATTTCCTTCACCGGTACCAGTATTGTATTCTTAGAAGGGAGTAAATTTATCATCAACAGTTTACGCGATAGTTTATTGCTGGCGATGGTGATGATTATTTTTTGCATGATTTTTTTATTTCGCTCATGGCGAATTGTTGTTATTTCATTTATCACTAATTTAATTCCATTGGCCATTACCGCCGGAGTCATGGGGTATTGTCATATCAATCTGAAGCCGTCAACCGTATTGGTCTTCAGTATTGCACTTGGTATTGCCATTGATGTGACCATTCGATTCTTGGTCAATTACAAACAAGATTTACCAAAGCATAATTACGATATACAAAAAACTGTAAAAGCCACTATACAGGAAACCGGTATTAGTATTATATACACTTCACTCATTTTAGCCGCCGGTTTTATTGTCTTTTTAGTGTCGCAATTCGATGGGACAAAAGCATTGGGTTATTTAACAGCACTCACATTATTTTTAGCCATGATAACTAACTTAACAATCCTTCCGGCCTTATTAGTTTGGTTTGATAAACAAGGAAGTCGTAAGGCATAAAGTTTGAGTATTAAAGTTGTAAGTTGAGAGTAACTGATTCCTATCAACTAAAATGTGTGCTTGCATTTCCTTACAACTTGCAACTCTCAACTTGTATTCCTAACATCTATCATCTCTCTTTATAATACCCATTCGCCAAAATATCATTCATCACTTCATCAGGCACCAAGTAACGGATTGATTTCTTTTGGGAGATTAAATTTCTGATATAAGTCGAAGAGATATTGAGCAGCGGTGCATCAACAACCTGAATTCGTTCGCTGAGTAATGTATCAACTGTAAAGTTCGGGCGATTATAAATGATGATATTATAATGCGTTACTATTTGCGTGTAATTTTTCCACTTCGTAATATTTTGAAAACTATCGCTTCCCATCATGATAGTAAAACTATATTGAGGGTATTTTTCAGTCAAATGTGTCAGCGTATCTATGGTGTATGAAGGGCGTGGAAGCGAAAACTCAATATTACTTGCTTTAAATTTCGTTTCATTTTCGATGGCCAATTGCACCAAATGAAGGCGATGATTTTCATTGAGCAAACTACTTGTTTCTTTCAACGGGTTATGCGGCGAAACCACAAACCAAATTCGGTCTATATCGCAATGCGTGAGAACATGATTAGCAATAATCAGATGGCCAATGTGTACGGGGTTGAAGCTTCCGAAATATAATCCGATTTTCATGTTGTATTGTTAGCCTGTTAAAACAAGCGATTCACAGGATGTTTAAAACTTAAAGGTAGTATTAACAATTTTACTATTGACAATATCAATTATTTTTTTCACTTTTGAGCAATGATTAGAAATTCTACTAAATGAAATTATTTGGTCCGTGAAGTTGGAAGTATAATTTAGATTGTGTTTTCAGGATATGTATGTTTCCACCTTCGATGTGACCAAACCCAATTCTCGGGCTGGCGTTTGATGCTATCCTCTAGAAAACGAACATAGGCTTCTGTTAATTCACCCTCTTTCGTTTCTCTAGGATTCTCAAACGCCAGTTTCATTTTTATCTCATAATAGCCGCGTTTGATTTTGATGAACTCCCCGAAGTACACAATATTATTATATCGTCTTGCAACAAATTCAGGACCTTTAAAGAAGGCCGTTTTTCTGTTGAAAAAATCATTCCATGATACCCGTTTCGGATCACTCGGGTTTTGATCGGCAATAAAACCCCACAAGGTTTTATCATTTTGAATAGCAGCCATTTCATTTTGCATATTTTGTACACGTACTAATTTCATTCCGGCTCTGCTTCTGATTTTAATTAATAATTTATCAAAAGCCTTATTGGTGAGTGGTAAATAAAGTCCGGTAAACCGGCGTGGCACATGCCAGTTACAAATAAGCGTTCCCCATTCCCAATTAAACTGATGCGACATATAGGCTTGTCCATTTCTGTTTTGTTGCGTCATGCTATCAAATAGTTCCCAATTACAACACATGCGTTTCTCTAATTCCTTTTGTGTAATCGAAATCATTTTAATCGTTTCAACGATACTATCACATAAATTCTTGTAATACTTTTTTGTGATGTCCGTTATTTCTTCTTCCAATTTTTCAGGAAAAGAAATGATTAGATTTGAATGAATGACTTCTTTCCTGTATTTAAACACGTTAAAAAGCAATACATACATGAAATCAGATAAGGCATACAATACTCTGAACGGAAGTAAGGAAATAAGGTACAGCAAAGCGTAAAGCAAATAATACATTCAATGGTAACTGAAAGTGAATGGGCAAATGTACTACACTAGAATCTTAAAAAAAATCCCACACCTTTCAGTATGGGATTCATATTAATCAGACTAAGTTTGTCGAGGTCTATTTACTAAACTGTGGAATTAATCCTTGAGCCATAGCTACCATTTTATTGATGCCATCTTCAGGAAGATTTCCTTTTTTTAATTCAGCTAATAAATCAGGCATTTTGTTTTCCATTTCTAATAAGAAAGCATCTTCAAAATGCTTCATATTTTTTACCGGAACACTGTTCAATAAACCATTGGTTCCTAGATAAACGATGGCCACTTGTTTCTCTACTGAATAGGGTTGAAACTGTCCTTGCTTCAAAATTTCCACATTACGTGCTCCTTTATCGAGGATAGATTTTGTTGCCGCATCTAAGTCACCACCAAATTTAGAGAAGGCTTCCATTTCCCGGTAAAGAGCTTGGTCAAGTTTCAAGGTACCTGCTACTTTCTTCATCGATTTTATTTGCGCATTACCACCCACACGACTTACAGAAATACCAACGTTGATAGCAGGACGAATACCTGCATTAAATAAGTTCGACTCAAGAAATATTTGTCCGTCTGTGATAGAGATTACGTTTGTTGGGATGTATGCAGATACGTCACCGGCTTGTGTTTCAATAATTGGTAATGCAGTTAATGAACCACCACCTTTTACAAGATGCTTGATAGAATCAGGTAAGTCATTCATACGTCTAGCAATATCATCTTTCGCAATAACCTTTGCGGCACGCTCTAATAAACGACTATGCAAATAGAATACATCACCAGGATAAGCCTCACGTCCCGGAGGACGGCGTAACAATAGCGATACCTCACGATAAGCTACCGCTTGTTTACTCAAATCATCAAATACAATTAATGCAGGACGACCGGTATCGCGGAAGAACTCACCAATGGCAGCTCCCGCAAATGGCGCATAGAACTGTAGTGGAGCCGGATCAGCTGCAGAGGCTGCGACAATAATGGTATACTCCATGGCTCCATTGTCTTGTAATGTTTTCATTACTTGTGCAATAGTCGACGCCTTTTGACCAATGGCTACATAAATACAATATACTGGTTTGCCTGCTTTATAAAATTCTTTTTGGTTGATAATAGTATCGATACAAATAGCAGACTTACCTGTTTGACGATCGCCAATAACCAACTCACGTTGACCACGACCAATCGGAATCATCGCATCAATTGATTTGATACCGGTTTGCAAAGGTTCTTTTACAGGCTCACGAAAAATAACACCCGGCGCTTTACGCTCGATAGGCATTTCATATAATTCGCCGGTCAATGGACCTTTACCATCAATTGGTTCACCCAATGTATTGATAACACGACCAACCATACCTTCTCCTACTTTAATAGAAGCAATACGACCGGTACGGCGCACTTTATTTCCTTCTTTAATGCCGGTGCTTTCGCCCATCATTACCACACCCACATTATCTTCTTCAAGGTTAAGCGCAATTGCACGAACACCTGTTTCAAACTCTACAAGTTCACCTGAGCGAACGCCATTTAAGCCATAAATACGGGCGATACCATCTCCAACCTGGAGCACGGTTCCTACTTCTTCTAGTTCGGCAGCAGAATTAAAGTTGCCTAACTGTTGGCGAAGAATTGCTGAAGTTTCATCCGGTTTTATATTTACCATGTTTTAATATTTTAGTTGTTAGTTTTTTTGTTTCGGGTTAGCGGGTTATGAGTTAAAGAGTTTGTACTTAATCGTATTTTTTGTATTTCCAAACATCGAACATCAATCATCGGACATCGAATTATTATCTAATATCCGGTACGTATTCGTTTTTCAAAAATTGTTTTTTAATATCATTCAAATCTCTCAGGATACTAGCATCAAATAAATTGTTGTTAGCTTCTAATACAAAACCTCCGATTAAAGCAGGGTTTACCAGGGTCTTTAATTCTATTTTCTTTCCTTGAAGTTGTTGCGCAATTTTAATTTCCAATGCTTTCTTCAAATCCTCTTCAATTGGCTCCGATGTTGTTAATACCACATCATTGATATTGTTCTTCTCTTTATAAATAGAAATGAACGATGAAATAATTTCAGGTAAAAAGAATTCACGACCTTTCGTAATTACCAAGTTTACGAAACCTTCTGTCATTGTATCTATATTGCCACCTGTCACCGCTTTTACAATCGCTTGCTTCTTATCTCCTTTTACAATAGGGCTTTTAATCATTTGCACAAATTCATCACTGCTGTTACAAATATGTTGCAATCCAAGCATGTCATTATAAATGACATCCAACTTCCCTTGCTCGATGGCGAGGTCAACCAATGATTTTGCGTATCTGCCTGCTAAACGTGGATTTTGCATAGTTTATTCAATTTGAGAATTTGTAAATGAGGGAATTTGTGAATGAAGTAATTGTTCCATTTTCAAATTTCCGAATTTTCAAATTTGCTAATTAAGCCTGATTTCTTCAGCTAATTTTTTAATATAATTCGTTTGATCGTCTTTATTTGAAAGTTCTTTTCTCAATACTTTCTCTGCTACTTCAATCACCAATGTTCCAATCTGATTTTTTACATCTACAATGGCTGCGTTCTTTTGAAACTCAATTTGCTGACGGGCTTCAGCCATTATTTTATTCGCTTCTTCTTTCGCTGCGTCTTTGGCCTCGTTTACAATTTTGTCTTTGGTTTCCTTTGCTTCTTTCAGCATTAAGGTGCGTTCTTCACGAGCCTGATTTAATAATAGCTCATGTTCGCTTTTCATGTTATTCATTTCTGAACGAACTTTTTCAGCAGTAGCAATACTGTCCGCAATTCCTTTTTCTCTTTCAGCTAATGCAGAAAGAATAGGTTGCCAAGCGAATTTCTTCAACAGAAAAAATCCTATCAAGAAGGCAAGTAAGGTCCAAAAAAAGAGTCCGAATTCGGGTAATAATAAATCCATTTTAATACAAGTTATTAGTTAATAGTTATTAGTTAATAGGTAATGCCAAATCTGTCCTTGAGAGAAATCTCCCGACATCTAACATCTAACATCTGACATCTAAATAAAAAGTTACTGCATTCGCGGCCCTTTGCGTTGAATGCAGTAAATGTTTTGTTTAAAGGAACATCGCTAACAGACCTACGATAACGCCGAAAAGGGCAACACCCTCTACCAACGCCGCTGCAAGAATCATGTTAGAACGGATATCGTTCATCACTTCGGGTTGACGAGCCATTGCTTCCAAGGCTCCTTTACCGATTTGACCTACACCTACACCGGCTCCTAACGCTGCAATACCTGCACCGATAGCTCCACCTGCGTTGGCGATTCCTTCTAAAAGAATTGTGTTTAATACTGACATATTATATTGGTTTTAAAAAATTACAAATTAAGGTAATGCTTCTTCATGATGTTCGTGATGCTCTTCGATTGCTTGTCCTATAAATACAGCCACAAGGTTTGTAAATATAAACGCTTGAATCGCGGCTACCAATAACTCGAGAAAGAACATAAAAACAGAAAATCCGACAGAGACAATTGAGAATCCAAATCCAATGCCTTTATTCATCGCGCCAAAAATAAAAATCATACAAATCAAGCTGAGGATAATGGTATGGCCTGCAAAAATATTAGCAAACAAACGAATTGCTAAGGCTGCAGGTTTAATTAATAAATTACTGAGTATTTCAATAGGAACTAAAATAAATTTGATACCTAGTGGTATTCCGGGAGGATTGAAAATATGCCCCCAAAAATATTTATTCGAATTGAATAACATTACTACAAAGAAAATTAAAGTCAATACCAAAGTCACTGCAATATTGCCTGTAAGGTTAGCACCTCCGGGTAAAAGACCCATTAAATTATTAATCCAAATAAAAAAGAAAAAGGTTAAAAGAAGCGGCATATACTTGGCCGATTTTTTACCCAAATAAGGTTTCGCAACATTATCATGCACAAAACCAATTACAGGTTCAATGGCATTTTGCCAACCTTTTGGTGCTACATGAACGCCATTCTTTTTATATTTCTTAGCAATACCGGTCATTAAGAACCAAAGTAAAAATAAGGAGATGAGCATCGACAACACATTTTTTGTGATACTCAAATCATATACTTTAGAGCCGTCAACGGCTTCAATCCTGCCCTTAACCAAATTAGATTTACCGTTATGCATTGCCGCATCGGTCTCTACATCATGCTCATTTATCTGCTTATAACCATCATATTGAGCTTCCCCTTCTTCAAATTTTGACGACATAAAAACGCTCAAACCATTGGCAGGACTGTATAATATAACAGGAAGAGGGAGTGTTGCATGAAATTCTCCGATGGAAAACAAATGCCACTCATGGGCATCGCGGATATGACCGAAAATAATTACCTATACATTAATTTTCTTTTCTCCTGCTTCATGTTTGGCCTCAGAAGGAGCAGATGCTTCAACAGATGGGTCTTGCGAAAAAGAAATAAAAGAACATGCAAATACCAGCAAGAATAGCATCGTTACTGACTTTAAGGTTATTTTGCCGATTAGATTCATCACTCTTTTTTGATTTCGGGTGCGAAGGTAATGCGTAAAGGTGAGAGAAAAAAGAATGAAAAGAATATCTTTGTAAAAAAGTTGAGGCAAGGAGCGACAGGCCAATAGCGATAAGCGAATAGTTAGAAGCGAATAGCGATTAGCGAATAGTTAGAAGCGAATAGCGATTAGCGAATAGCGATTAGCGAATAGTTAGAAGCGAATAGCGATAAGCGATATAAAAATAATTCAAAACAATTAGATTAAACCAATTAAAAAATGCCGACACTGAATAAATACCTACAAAGATTTGATAGCCTGGCAAAAGGCGATTGAAATAACAAAAGAAATGTATAAAATAACAAAAACATTCCCTGAGCGCGAACGATTCAATTTAATAAGCCAATTGAACCGGGCTGCTGTTTCTATTGCCTCAAATATTGCAGAGGGCTGGGGGCGAGAAAGTAAAAATTCATACTTGCAGTTTCTGAAAATATCAAGAGGTTCATTGTACGAGACAGAGACCCAGTTAATTATTGTGAAAGAACTAAATTTAATTGAACATAAAAATCTGGAAAAAATATTTGATTTGGTCAATGAAGAAATCCGTATCCTTAATGGGCTTATAAAAAGCCTCAAAATTTAATCTTACTGGCCATTATTCGCTATTTACTATCTACTATTCGCTCATGGCTATTCGCTTATCGCTATTCACTTATAACTATTCGCTACACTAAATGAAAAAAATACTATCCATCATCGGTGCCAGACCGCAATTTATTAAACATGCTCCTATGCAACTGCAATTGCAACAGCATTTCAATGCAAAGACTATACATACCGGTCAACATTATGATGAAAACATGAGCGCTGTTTTTTTTGATGAATTGAAAATGACTAAACCTGATTATTTATTTGATATTGGTGGAAGCAAACCACAAGGCGAGCAAACCGGTATGATGATGAAAGAAATTGAAACGGTATGTATGCAGGAAAAACCGGATGCTTTGCTTATTTACGGTGACACAAACTCTACACTGGCAGGGGCTTTGGTCGCTGCGAAAATGCATATTCCACAAATACATATTGAAGCCGGTCTTAGGAGCTTCAATCGCGAAATGCCTGAAGAAATTAATCGTATTGTAGCCGACGAATTTGCCTATTTATTATTTTGCCCTACAAATCAGGCCATCGAAAACCTAAAAAAGGAAGGGATTACACATGACCGTATTTTTAAATGTGGCGATGTGATGTGTGATATGGTGAAATTGATAGAACCTAAAACAAAACGACCGGTTGAGTATTCGTATTATTTTGTGACCATTCATCGTCCTTATAATACAGATGAGAACGATAGACTGTTGAATATTTTAAACACTTTAAATTTGCTACATAAAAAGGTCATTTTCTCTATTCATCCAAGAACTGTTGCGCGACTTACCCAATTTGGAATAGACATCACGCATTACCAAAACATTTCATTCGTTCCTCCAATGGGATACACAGAAAGTATTTCCTATCAAAAATACAGCGACTGTGTGATTACCGATAGCGGTGGTATACAAAAAGAGGCCTATATATTGGGAAAAAAATGTATCACATTACGCAGTGAAACCGAATGGACAGAAACCTTGCAGAATGGCTGGAATACCTTGGTATTTGACGATTTGACTCAAATTGAAATGGTTATCAAAAAGGAACCCGGTGCATCTCTTGGAAATATATACGGTGACGGGCAAGCAGCTGCAGAAATTACTGAAGTGATTAAAAAATATGTTTAAAAACACATGAGCCGTATTACCTTTGGCGACTAAACTCTGTACAACAAATTTATGTGTGGCATTGCCGGTATCATTTCTAAAAACAGTTCGGTCATTATACTTCCTGCATTAAAAAAAATGACGGATAGTATTGCCCATCGCGGACCGGATGGCGAAGGACATTGGATTTCAGCAAATGGCCATGTTGGTTTGGGGCATCGCCGCCTTTCTATTATAGACCTTAGTCATGAAGCCGACCAGCCCATGCATTATCTTGGTCGTTACACGATTGTTTTCAATGGCGAAATTTATAATTATATCGAACTAAAGGAGAATTTAGTCAAACAAGGCTATACATTTAAAACACAAAGTGACACAGAAGTGCTCATGGCTTTGTATGATAAAGAGAACGAAAATTGTTTGCAATATTTGGACGGTATGTTTTCGTTTGTGTTATACGATGCGAAAGAAAACGAAGTGTTTATTGCCCGGGATCGTTTTGGTGAAAAACCTTTTTTTTATAGTTATGAAAAAGGCAAGCATTTTTATTTTGGCAGTGAAATGAAATGTCTCTGGGCGGGTGGTATTCCAAAAGAAATTAATGGACGAATGATGTTTAATTATTTGTCGTTTGGTTATATTGAGAACCCTGTTGATTTGAGCGAAACATTTTTTAAACATTGTACACGACTAGAACATAGTCATTTTATAAAAATGAATATCAATACAATAGAATTGTCTGTCAAAAAATATTACGATATTGATTGGAGGAAAACAGATGACACCATCACCATTGAAAAAGCAACACAACAATTTGAAGAACTGTTTTATACTTCCGTTAAACGAAGGCTGCGAAGTGATGTTGCCGTGGGCAGTAGTCTTAGTGGAGGGCTCGACAGTAGTTTGGTTGTCTGCGTCATTGATGAATTGAAAAATGGAACTCATCAAAAGCAAAATACATTCAGTGCGGTGTTTCCGGGATATAAAAAGGACGAACGAAAGTTTATGGATTATGTGATTGCAAAAACAAATGTCAATCCGCATTTTGTAACACCCAATGATGAAGGGCTGATCAACGATTTAGAAAAACTTTCATGGCATCAAGAAGAACCATACATCAGTGCAAGTATATATGCGCAGTATTGTGTGATGCAATTGGCGAAAGAAAATGACACCACGGTTTTATTAGACGGTCAAGGTGCTGATGAAATTCTTGCAGGCTATCACCATTATTATTTACCTTTTTTTAAGGAGCTTAAAGGAAGTTCGTCATACAAACAACAGCTACAATCTTATAACGATTTGCATCGTTCAAATCCGATGAATGGTATTGCAAAAAAGAGTTTGGGCGACAGGGTACGAAGTATCTCGCCTTCTTTAATTAAACCGGTTAAACAACTGAAAAATAGTTACCGGCAAGCGACATCACCGATACTCAATACCGATTTTTACAACGAATATAAAGGTCAGGTTTTTGATACGCCGGGCAATTCATTTGACACACTAAATGAATCATTATACAACAGTACCATGAAATATGGGTTGCAGCAATTGCTCCGTTATGCCGACCGAAATAGCATGGCGCATAGCAGGGAAGTAAGGCTTCCTTTTTTATATCATGAATTGGTTGAATTTTTATTTTCATTACCACCCACATTTAAAATAAATGAAGGCTGGACCAAATGGATCATGCGTGAAACATTTTCTATTTTACCGCCCGAAATAAGATGGCGAACAGATAAAATAGGCTACGAGCCTCCACAAAAAAGTTGGATGGAAAATGAGGGAGTGAAGGAGCGCATCAGAGAAAACAAAAAAAAATTGGTCCAAGAAAATTTTTTGCATCTCAAACAAAATGAAACGGATATTGTGGCAGTGAATGCTTCTGAAATGTCAGATAGTTCATGGCAACAATTTATGGGAGGAAGTATACTTTGAGAAAAGTTGTCCGAGAGCTAATGGCTATTAGCTTTAGAATTTTTTTAGTACGTTAAATAAAGGAATGACAAAAAATAAGATCGTTGTATTTATAGATAGCTTTCAGGAGAAGAATCGTTTACAATATGATTTGATGAATGAATTTGGATATGAATCCGTTTGGTTTCAAACTGCGGTTTCCGTGAAGGAAGATATTCAAACCATTGTGGTTCTTCGTAAAGGCTTGTTTCCAAGATTATATCAGTTAATCATATTTTTTAGCAAAAATAAAAGCAATCTCCATCATACCGAGCTTTATCCCGGAGGGCGATTTGCTTTTTTAATTATGCTTATTTCAAAATTAGCAGGTGTGCCTGTACTTTGTTGTGAGCGCGGTGATATTTATAATTTAGTTTATAAAAAAGTTGATTTCCTGACAAGGACATCGCAATTTATGGTTTATAAATTTGCCAATTATATGTGGTTAAGAGAATTATTTGCCGAAGACTATTTAAAGAAAATAAACATTCACAGGGATCACTTTTTTATTCATAATGTAGTTCCAATACCGACGATAGAAAAATTACCAACTTATTCAGAAAGAGATATTGATTTTTTGTGGGTAAACAGTTTAAAATCATTCAGACGGGTAGATTGGTTTGATGATGCATTGGAACAAGCGTATTTTTCAGCAACAAAAAATGTATTGTTAGGAGTTACAGATCATGCGTTAAAAAATGAATATTCTCATATTGATGCGAAAAAAAACTTAGAGGTAAATGGTTTTATTTCGCCAAAAGAATTTTACAAGAGAGCAAAATTTTTTGTGATGCCTGCGAGCATTGTTTATCTCAATCATGCATTACTCGAAGCCATGTCGTATGGCGTTGTTCCATTAATCACAGACGCACAAGGCGCCTCCTTGATTATACAAAATGGCGTCGACGGATTTATTTGTCCATATGAAAAAGAAGCCTTTGTCAATTTGATGAAAAATGCATTGGTCATGACAGAAGTTGATTTTAATAATATGTCCATTCAGGCAAGAGAAAAAATTATTTCAGACTATTCAGCAACCTATTACAAAACCGGATTAAAAAAAATGTATGACAGCATTTTGTAGTTTGTAAGCCTAAATTAGAGGTTTAAAAAAAATGAGTACTTTTGTCGTTATTATAAATATATGGAGAAAAAATTTGAACAGCAGGTACAGGACGGAGAGAAATTTGAATTTGGTAAGAATTGGCAGGCATTTATTTCAACTTTAAATGATGAGAAGATTGAAATAGCATGCGAAACATTAAGAAAAAATTTGGATTGTAATAATGCAAATGAACGCACATTTATTGATGTAGGAAGTGGTAGTGGTTTGTTTAGTTTGGCTGCAAGAAAATTAGGGTTCAAAGTTTTTTCATTTGATTTTGATCAACAATCTATAGAGTGTACAAAAAAACTAAAACAGTTATATTTTAATAATGACCCGGCATGGGAAATCACAGAAGGATCTGCATTGGATAAAAACTTTGTCGATTCACTCGGCACTTATGATATAGTTTATTCCTGGGGTGTATTGCATCATACAGGAAATATGTGGTTGGCACTTGAACATGTCATTCATTTAGTAAAACCAAATGGACAACTATTCGTTGCTATTTACAACGATGAGGGTTGGCAATCTGACTTTTGGTTAGCGGTTAAAAAAAGGTATAACAAAAATATAGTTGGGAAGCTATTCATCTTAATGATTTTTATTCCGTTCTTTTCTATTACTTATTTTCTAATGGATATTCTCAGATTGAAAAACCCTTATACACGTTATCAAATATATAAGAAGAACAGAGGTATGGCCATGTATTACGACTGGATTGATTGGATAGGAGGGTTTCCATTTGAAGTTGCAACAACAGCAGAATTATTCAATTTTTACCTCTCAAAAGGATTTACATTAACGCATTTACACACCACAAATCGCTTAGGATGTAACGAATTAGTATTTAAAAGAGGCCATTAAATTTACTTTCAATCTTATTATCTTGAGAATAACTCTTGTTCCATACTAACGGAAAGAATCTCTAATCAGATTTATTTTAAATTATATTTGCCTTTATGTGCGGAATTTCAGGGTTTGTAGATTTTACAAAAAAATCTTCGCTAGAACATTTAAAAGCAATGAGTCAAACCCTTGTACACCGTGGCCCTGACGGTGAAGGTTTTGAATTTAATGAAATCATTAATGCAACAATAGGTTTAGCTCATCGCAGATTAAGTATTATTGACCTATCAAATGCAGGAATACAACCCATGCATTATAAACATCTCTGTATCACTTATAATGGTGAAATATATAATCATGCAGAATTAAGAACCGAATTAGAACAACTAGGGCATACATTCCAAAGCCATTCAGATACAGAGGTAATATTACATGCATATGAAAAATGGGGCATTGACATGGTTTCTAAATTTATTGGCATGTTCGCATTAGTTATATATGATTCCGATAGAAATGAAATTATTTGTATTAGAGACAGGGCAGGCGCTAAACCATTTTATTATTACATGAATGAGGGACTCTTTCTTTTTTCCTCTGAATTAAAAGCATTTCACCAACATCCGAATTTCAAGAAAGAAATTTCTCCGATTGGAATATATCAATATTTTCAGAAGGGCTATATCTCAGCGCCTGCCACTATTTTCAAATTTTGCAATAAGCTATTACCTGGACATTATTTGAAAATTGAGCTGAAAAATAAATCTATAAAAGAAATAAAATACTGGGATGTATATGATTATTACAACAAACCCATTATTGATATTTCAGAAAAAGAGGCGAAGGAAGAATTGGTTAAAATACTTAAAAGTGCATTTGAGTATAGAATGGTAGCCGATGTACCTGTTGGAATTTTCTTAAGCGGGGGTTATGATAGCAGTTTAGTCACAGCTATTTTACAAGAAAAGTCTTCCACTCCTCTGAACACATTTACTATCGGGTTCAATGAAAATAAATATAATGAAGCACAATATGCCGAGCAAGTAGCCTCATATCTGGGGACCAACCACACGGAATATTTTTGTACGAAAAAAGAAGCTATTGACATTATTCCTGAACTTCCTTTCATTTACGATGAGCCACTTATGGACAACTCCATTATTCCTACTATTTTGGTAAGTAAACTAGCAAAAAAACAAGTGACCGTTGCCCTTTCTTCAGATGCCGGAGATGAAATTTTTGCAGGCTATACTACCTATGATCATTTGTTAAAATACGATTCCTTCTTTTTTTCAATTCCTAAAGGAATTAAAACATTTTTATTCAAGGCGCTTGAGTCAATTCCTTTGCAATATGCGCCATTTATAAATGAAAAAATATTAAGAAGCCAACATAAAATGGTCTCTCTTCTTAAATCGAACAATATTCTTGAAGCGAACCAAGCTATTAATGAAATGATTAATGAAAAGGGCTTAAAAAAAATTCTCCCAACTGCAACTTCAACAAGAGACAATTCAAAAATTATCAAAAATTCCAAACTAAATACGTTGCTTGCTAACGACTACTCAAACTACATGTGCGATGATGTATTAATGAAGGTAGATAGGGCGGGTATGAGTGTTTCATTAGAAGGAAGAGAGCCTTTACTAGATCATAGAATCATTGAATTCGCAGCCCAATTACCTGAAAAATTAAAATATAAAAATGGTATTAAAAAGTATTTGCTTAAAGAAATAACACATGATTATATTCCAAAGGAAATAATGGAAAGACCTAAAATGGGGTTTGGTATTCCAATTTCCAAATGGCTAGATAATGAATTAAAAGAATTAATAGACGAATACATTACTGAAGAAAAAATGAATCATTATGGAATCTTAGAAACGAAGGAAATAATGATACTAAAGCATAAGTTTGAAAGAAATATACTCTATAATAAACAGGTTATCTGGCAAATTTTAGTTTTTCAACTATGGGTTGAAAAGTGGATGTAATAGATTATTTTTGGACCTTCTATGTTGATTGATATTTTATTTTACATTTTGTTTCTATTGGCATCAATTTATGTTATTGAAAGAAGTTGCAAAAAAGAAAGGGAGTTTGCGAGTAAATCATTCCTGTATTTTCTATTCTTTTATAGAATCATATTTACCTTGTTTTATCCTCTCTACTACGGGAATCGAATTGACAGTATGGATTATTTTCAGGATGCCACTCAATCAGCAAATCAAAGCTTTGATTTAGCAGAAGGATTTGGAACAGCATTTATTACTTTTATCACAAAAGTTGTCTCACACGAAATTGGATTATCATATATAGCCACCTTTTTCTTTTTTTCTTTCTTTGGATTTCTTGCTTGGAAAAATATTTATATTTTAATTTCAAAATATATCATGTGCTCTTATAATTTAGGAAGTAACAACCAGCTTAAACTGTTATTTTTTTTTCCTACTTTTCACCTTTGGAGTATTAATTTAGGCAAAGATCCACTAGTCTTATATGGCATCTCATTGTGCCTTTATTTTTTATTCAACCAATCACTAAAAAATTTAATTATATTGATTCTTGGGTTTTCATTGGTTTCCTTTATTCGACCGCATATTGGTTTTTCTCTTTTGATTTGCATTATCCTTTTTATTTTTCTTGGTTCTCGAAAAATACACCTTGCATTTAAACTTATATTAGTTACTCTTTCAATCGTCCTTTTAATCAAATCAATTCCGTTTATTTTAGAATATTCAGGCTTGGGAGAAAACCCTCTTGAAAATTATGCCCTACTTTCAAAAAGATATAGTAATTTTTTTGAAAGTACAGGAGCAAGTATTGATATGTCTGATTATAGCATTCCTTTCAAACTATTTACATTTCTCTACAGGCCATTGTTTATAGATATCCCCAATGCTTTTTCAATTATTACCTCATGTGAGAATCTCTTGTTATTGATTTTTTCCGTTAGGTTAGTATTCTCGCGAATATTTTATAAATTAATTTTTATGCAAAACTTAATTTATCGGTTTTCTCTATTTTACATTCTTCTTTCAAGCCTAATACTTGTACATACAGGAAATAATCTAGGTACATTCTCACGATATAGAAATGTTATTATTCCCTTCATATTAATATTATTTGCAGCTTATTTAAACTTAAAGAAACAAAAAAATGAACGCAACGTATTTGCTACGAATGGATGATGCTTGCCCAACAATGCATTCTAATTGGGAACGAATTGAACCCATATTGAACAAATATTCTATCAAGCCTATAGTTGCTGTTATTCCTTTTAATCAGGATACTAGTATGTGGTTCGAAGAACCAAGGCTTGATTTTTGGGATTTGGTTAGAAAATGGCAACATAATGGTTGGTGTATTGCATTGCACGGCTATAATCATATTTATACAAATCAAGAATCTGGCCTTATTGGTGTTGGCAAAAAATCAGAATTTGCCGGAGTCGCATACGAAATTCAAGCTGATAAAATTCAAAAAGGAATTGAAATCTTCTCTTTAGAAAAAGTAAACGCTTCTTTTTGGGTTGCTCCATCTCATTCATTTGATCATAATACATTAAAGGCTCTAAGAGAAAAAAGCAATATTCGAATCATTAGTGATGGCATTTCCATTCACCCATATGTT
>JANNYV010000291.1:0-2141 GCA_031410275.1 Bacteroidota bacterium | reverse complement strand
AGAAAGGAAAAAATACATTGATTACTTTCCATGATGCAGATTCTCCAAATGAAATAGACGAGGTGGTGAAGCCAATTAGCATTGGCGAAGTAGGAGGATTAATGTATCACAGATGGATGGCTAAAATGAAAGCGATGGTCAATAAACTAAGCGATGGCAAAGTAGGTTATGTGCATGTTGCGGGTATGAATGATGGCAGTTATAGAGATGTGTTTGATGAAGTATTGGGTGAGGATTTTGAAAAGAAAGCATTGATTGTTGATACCCGTTTCAACGGTGGTGGTTGGTTGCATGATGACTTAAAAACATTCTTAAGCGGTGAACGTTATTTAGATTTTGCCCCCCAAAGCAATCGACTAAAAGATGGAGAGCCAATGGGACGATGGAGCAAACCAAGTTGTGTTTTAATCAGTGAAGGAAATTATAGTGATGCATTTATATTTCCGTACGTATACAAACAAGCCGGTATAGGCAAACTTATCGGAATGCCGGTTCCGGGAACAGGTACTGCAGTTTGGTGGGAAACACAAATCGATCCGACAATGATATTTGGTATTCCTATGGTTGCTACGATTGGAAAAGAAAACAGAGCAACTGAAAATTTACAAGTTGAACCGGATATTATGGTACCATTGAAATACGAAGACTTTTTAAATGGTAAGGATGCACAATTAGAGGAGGCTGTAAAAGAGATGCTGAAGACGATCAAGTAATTATTTTTGAGTGCTATTCATTAAAAGTGCTCATCCAAAAATCCGATACTTTTATTCACTACTTCTTGCATCGCTTCCGGTAAGAAAGTTTCAATCCAGGGATGCGACCGACCAAAGACATGATCTGTTGCAACAGAAAAAAATGACGCATTCGGTTGCCATGTTTGTAAATCGATTGCCTTCTCAAAAGGAACTGCAGTATCATTTGTTCCATGACAAATAAGGATAGGAATTTTTAATGCGGAAATTGCATGTTGAATATTTAAACGGGCCTTATTATTTTGATAGTCTTCGTACAATTGATAGTACAAAGGCAATGGTTGTTTGGTTCGTTGATTGGTGTAATACATAACGTCTTCTTGCCTCCATGCATCTATTTTTTCTGCCGGCATACTTCCCCATGGCGTTTTGCATTCGGCCACAGAAGCCCAGGTAATTAACGCTTTCACACGAGTATCTTCAAACGATTTTAAAATGGCAATACCCCCTCCCCTGCTATGACCGATTAAAATAATATTCGATGTATCTGCATAATTTTTGTGTACATTATTGTCATCACAAATCCAATTTAAAATTTGCTCAACATCAAAAAGTTCTTTGGTATAATTATTATTTCCGAAGGCTTCGACATCTATAAAATCAAGAGGAGATGCGATGCTTGCACCATTATGAGACATATTCATTTTAATAAAAAAATATCCTGCGTCTGCAAATTGAGTTGCTATCAAATCAAAATTAGCCCAATCTTTTAAGCCATTGAAACCATGCACATAAATAACAACAGGAGCTTGCTTATTTTCACTTTTATAAAACACATCAACGCCCATCAATTTGCCATCACTGCCTGTGACGGGAATATTTTTTTGAATTCCAAATGTCATATGTACAATGTTAGGTATCAACTCATTTATTTCAAACTTGGAATTGGTTCTTAGAATTTTTATTCTTTCACTACTTTGCGAATTACACTTCCTTTCACTGAATTAATTTGAACAAAATAAATACCGGATGCAAAGGTAGAAATATCAACACTGAAATTATTTTCTACAGTTTTCAATGAAGTTATTTTTACTCCTTGCATTGTAAATAATGATGCGCTGATTAGCTCATTCGTGCTTCCTTTCACAGAAATATTAATCTTGTCAGTAGAAGGATTTGGATAAACAGAAACTTCTGATTCAAAATTAAAAGCAGAACTATTGAGAGGTGAAGGACATATAATAGATGATGTCCATTTTGTATCTAACCAAAGCAAACGTTTTCTAATAGTTGTTTTTAAATTTGCAATTTCCCCTGCATAGTTTGTCGCCATTGGCGTTGGCTCATTCACAATTGGTGTTCCCCAAATAGGCCATAATGTAAAGTTTCTGGCAACAGCATTTTGCGCATTTAAATAGGTGTTGACGGAATCAATAAAATGAAAAATTT
>JANNYV010000290.1:0-4918 GCA_031410275.1 Bacteroidota bacterium | reverse complement strand
ATTAATTATGATTTAAAAATAAATCGGAATAAATTTACAATCGCTTTATGTTTATTGTCCAATAACGTGTAGAAGAGTTCGTTGCATATTGAAGTTGATAGAAAATTTATTTCGTCCGTTAAAAAATCATGCGGAATTAGAAATGTTTTAAAATTTAAACACCCAACTATGAATTTTGATATCACATCTGTCATTTCTTCAAGGGTTAAACAAATCTTACGGTTGACATGCAGATTTTTGATTGTGTTTGTATGCGGTTTGCTATTAAATAACGTATGTTTTGCCGGAAAAACTAAAATCAATATAAAGAAATTTGCGGTAAATGATTTAGTTTGTTGCCCACCGGGCTCAGGTTATACGCCATCATGCAATGGTATGATTTGGTCGAGTATCAATAAGTTCAAAGCCAATGGCAGCACTGGAAATGCAAAATTAAGATTGGGACTTTTTCTTCCGAATGGTTTTCCTAAACCTGATTTAATTTTAATCACGGATACGATGGGAAGATTATTAAAATGGAAGAATACATTCACCGCACCGACCTTTACCATCACATGTGGAAATGATAGCAACGCCAATGCAACTACTGCCGTGGCCAATCATTTTAGTATTCCATTGAGCGGTCATTGGATAGGGTTTGAATCATCGCAATTTACAATTCCAAACAGTACAGATTCGTTTGAATATCGATTACTCTATATCTGGAATCAACCTGCTGCATGCCGCTATATAACAGGCTATCAATGGAACGGAGATAATGTAAATACATTAGCCATTAATGAAGATACCGCGAAGTTTGTGTCACCCTCGAGTTTATTCGGAACACAATCATGTAACGGGTTTCCGGTGAGTATACAAATTATTCCGCCTTGTACCTACCCGCAAATAAGTACGCCTCCGACCTATTTAGATTCACTTTATAATGGAACGAATACTTACACAAATTACACTGGAATTTTTACGGGGCTTGCAACCGGAACTTATACATTGGTTACGAAGGACAGTATAACACACGCTGTAATTAGTACGAACACAATTAATGTAACCATGCCACCGGCAGCTGTTGTGGATAGCAATGTGACGGCATGCACAACCTTCACCTGGACTGCCAATAATAATACATATACAACCTCAGGAATTTATACTACTACCGGCACCAATAGTACAGGATGTAATATTATAAAGGCATTAGTATTGACCATTAATCCTAACTCATCATCGGTACTTGATACCACCATTAGTTGCTCTTATACATGGCCCATAACAGGCTCGACATATACAGCCAGCGGCACGTATACGGGAACAACCCTAAACACATTTGCTTGTGTGCAGCATGATACTTTGCATTTGACTATAGACCCTTCTAACCATGTAGACCCTGCAATTGATCAACCCATTTCGTGTTATGGCAATCATGATGGAAGTATACAAGCCATCGCCTATCCATTGTCAAATGCATTTACTTATATACGAAGTGGTGCAGCACAAACGCCAGATACAAATACCACAGGTTTTTTTAATCATCTTCAACCCGGTACACATTTTGTACATGCCTCTTCTGGCGGATGCGCAAGTGATTCTTCAGTGAGCGTCCCTGAGCCGGCTCCATTAGATATTACTTTCGTAACAGATTCATTAGTCACTTGTCATGACAGTGATGGTGTGTTGAGCATTTCCATTACAGGAGGTACAGCCTTGTTGGGAGGTTATCTTACATGGTGGACAAATAATGCGGGAGATACAATTAATGATATCGTCAATAATAATTATGCATTGACCTTAGATTCCTTGCCTCGAGGATTTTATAATGTGGCTATTGAAGATGATAATGGTTGCTTTTATAATGAAACTGATTCGATAGAGGTGCAGCCATGCAATCCTATTTTACATGTCACCTGTTTTCTTCAGGGATATTATGAGCCCAGTTTATCAATGATGTTACCTGTCCTTTCGAATCAAGGGCAAACAAGTGTTACAGGTGCTTGTGATTCTATTACTGTTGAGTTACATTCAGGAATTTCACCATATGCATTGGTCGCTTCAAAGAAAGTGGTGTTGATGCAAAACGGAAATGCCACTTGTAATTTTACATCTGTGTATGGCAGCAAATATGTGGTGATTAAACATCGAAACACAATTGAAACTTGGTCGGACATTCCTGTTCTGATGGATTCAATTTTAAATTTTAATTTTAGCACCTTAGCTTCAAAAGCATATGGTTCAAATCAAGTGCAAGTAAAACCCGGAGTCTGGGGTTTCTATAGTGGCGATTTAAATCAAGATGAAAATATTGATTTGATTGATTATCCAATTTTAGAAAACGATATCACGCTTTTCAATTTCGGTTATTTTGCTACTGATATAAATGGTGACGGTAATGTTGATTTATTAGATTTGCCTTATAATGAAATGAATATTTCAAACTTTATATTTTCGAGTCATCCGTAAAATAGATCTGAGATAAGAGATGTGAGATAAGAGAAATAGCTTAGTCTCATGTTGCACCTATCATTGCGCGTGCCCCCGAAGCGAAAAAATGTTCACTTTATTATTCTGTTGTTTTTCGCTTTAGGGTCGGGCTATCCACTTCAATCCCATCAAGCTTTTGTCACTTCATTTTACGAATGTCGTATAGATATGTAAAGAATACAGATGCAAATCTTATGTCTACGTAAGGTCTGCTCATCAAATGAAATGAAAATTTTAATCACATAGAAAACAAAGGTTTTTACATAGATTCTATGTTGTATTTCTATGGTTCTATCCTTCTCCTATGGTTCAAAAAAAATCACTTATTTTCATAATGATTTTGTTGCAACGTAATTTAGTTGATTTATTAAATTCCTTGGGGATTTAACTTGTAGCAAATTTAAAAATTATCGGCAGTATGCCTTTTGTAGCGAATGCAATCGAGTTAATGAGCAAGCCCAAAGTATTCTCTATACAACTTGATACAAACTATCAAAAAAATAATCTAGCTCGATTAAATGCGGATAGTTAAAATACTTTCTTTTGGCATCATTCTTGCTACTTTTTGATACTTAAAATTCTATCTCATCCTGAATTTTTAATGTATTCGATTGTTTATTTATTTCTAAAACATATATTGCTTTTCTAAAATTTTAAAAACTATGAAAAAAATTATCTTCGCGCTACTTGCCTTATCAGGTCTTGCAGCCAACCAATCAACAGCACAACGTATTTGCGGAAGTGCAGACCACTATCAGGAAATGATGCTGACGAACCCTGCATTCAAAGCCAATCAACAATTGATTGAACAACAGACACAGGATTATATTGCGCATCCTGAAAAAAAATTGAGAACCTTAAAAACAATTCCTGTGGTTGTGCATGTTGTTTATAATACAGCAGCACAAAATGTCAGCGATGCACAAATTCAATCACAACTTGATGTATTAAATAAAGACTATCGAAAATTAAATTCCGACTGGACAGGCACACCTTCCGTTTTCCAATCGTTGGTTGCTGATTGTGAAATTGAATTTTGCTTGGCTAAACAAGATCCTTCCGGTGCAGCAACAACAGGTATTGTTAGAAAAAGCACGACCACAGCTTCATTCGGTACAAACGATGCCGTAAAGAAAAATGCACAAGGTGGAGACAATGCGTGGGATGCGTCAAAATATTTAAACCTTTGGGTTTGTAATTTAAGTGGTGGCGTGTTGGGTTATGCTCAATTTCCCGGAGGCCCTGCTGCGACTGATGGTGTTGTTATTACCTACACAGGATTTGGCACCACGGGTACCGCTACTGCTCCTTTTCATTTGGGCAGAACAGCAACACACGAAGTGGGACATTGGTTAAATCTTTATCATATTTGGGGGGATGATGGAACCGCTTGCACAGGAAGTGATTTAGTTGGCGATACACCAAATCAAGCCGATGAAAATTATGGTTGCCCTACATTCCCCGCTGTATCATGCAGCAACGGGCCTAATGGCGATATGTTTATGAATTATATGGATTACTCTGATGACGCTTGTATGTATATGTTTTCCGCCGGACAAAAAGCACGTATGGATGCCTTGTTCGCGAGTGGTGGGGCAAGAGCATCATTATTAACTTCCCTTGGATGTACAATTCCAAACGGAACAACCTGCGGTGTACCAACAAGTGTAAGCGCAGGCACTATCACAAGCACAAGCGCTACTATCACTTGGGCGGCTGTAACTGGCGCCGGTAGTTATAATGTGCAATACAAATTATCATCCGCTACAACATGGACAAACACCACATCAAGTACTACATCAAAAGTATTGACAGGATTAACCGCCAACTCTTCATACGATGTGCAAGTGCAAGCAGTTTGTACAAGTGGGAGCAGTGCATTCAGTTCGTCTATTTCATTTACAACAGCTGCAGTTGGAGGAGGATGTTCTAACAATTACGAAGCGAATAATTCAACCTCTACAGCCACTGTTATTGCAACCAATACTTCTGTAACTTCTATGATTGCTACAAACGGCGACAAAGATTATTATAAAATCGTAACAACAACATCAGCCCCAAAATTGAAAGTTACCTTGGGTACATTGCCATTTGATTATGATTTAAAATTATATAATTCAAGCGGCACTTTGTTAGCAACTTCTCAAAACGGAGGAACAACTTCTGAAAGTATTACATACAATAGTGCAACTGCGGGATTAACATACTATATCTACGTATATGGCTACAATGGGGCTTATAGCCCATCACAATGTTATACATTGAGTACACTCACAAGCGCGACCAATTTAAAACTTGAGCAAACTAATGAAGCTGTCAGTAAACCGGAAATAATGATTTATCCAAATCCGGCAAATGACAAAGTAGGCATTCAGTTTTATGCAATATCAAATCAGGATGTTGTATTGAATATGTATAGTGCCTTAGGTCAGAAAATAAAATCGCAAAC
>JANNYV010000289.1:0-15949 GCA_031410275.1 Bacteroidota bacterium | reverse complement strand
GAAAATAAGCGTGTAAAAGTATTTGGGTTTGTCTTCATGGACAACCATATACATTTATTGTGGCGAATTCAAGATGGGTTTCTACGGGAAAACGTTCAACGGGATTTTCTGCGATTTGTAGGTCAACAAATGCTCAAAGTATTACGCAATAGCAATCAAAATTTGATGATTGAATTTTTTGTAGGTGCAAAGGATAGAAAATATCAAATATGGGAACGAAATTCTCTAAGTATCGAAATATGGAATGAAGAAGTCTTTATCCAAAAGCTTGAGTACATTCATAATAACCCCTTAAGAGCAAAATTGTGTGAACTTCCCGAACAATACTTTTATTCAAGTGCAAAATTTTATTTAACCGGTGAAAATGATTTCGAATTTTTGGAGCATTATAAAGGATGATAAGGAAATGAATAATATTCTTGTTGGAGAAGAACACCAACAAGGGCAGTGGCAGATATTGACTTCCCCTCGGCATATGCCGAAGCCTGGTCGGGCGAATATCTCAGACACTCAGCTAATTATTTTTTCAGTATCTCCGTCTTTGTTTATGTTCTTCAAAACAAATCCTTTCCTTCCCACAATTTGCATTCTCATTTCTCTTATTCTCCTTGTCAATATGATCTATAACCTCTTCAAAAAAACCCACAATCTTTGTTTCTCCGCTTCTAAATACCTCAGACAAAAGGCCTTTCGTCTATTTCTTTCTAATTTTTTTAACAAAATAAAGCCACACTTTGGACAATAATTTGTACTTTGCACACAAATAGTTTTTTTATGAAAAAGATTTTAACTGCTTTAGCTTTAATTTCATTTAGTATTTCGTCCTTCGCACAAACCATTTGGAAAGACACAGTTACCTACGGATGTTTCCCAAAAGACGGGAACTTGTATGCCGTGTATGATACCATTTATAATAATACCGCAAGCCCTTTAACCGTTACTTGGTCTAAAACGGGTGAACTTATTTTACCGGGTTGGTCTAGTACCGGTATTTGTGATGGTGTTGCTGGCTCAGCAGGTGGTACTTGTTATTTATTTTCTGATGCATCAACGCATACTCTTGTTATTCCTGCAAACGGCAAAGGATATATTGATGTGCAAATAAAGGCTATTCCTACAGCGGATGACTATGCTTCTTGGGTAACCCTTACAACCAGTGTAGGTCCTATGACTTATAAGTTTATAACATGCCCAACAGCAGTGAAAGAATTTGACAATAGCACCATGGTTACTTTGTATCCTAATCCTGCGACTAATTTTATTAATATCACATTGAACGATAAAAAAATTACGAACATCAATATCTTAAATGTAATTGGTCGTAAAATTGCACGATTCGATGTTGATGCCACTAAAAACTCTCCTATCAGAGTACCACTTGAAAACGTTGCAGACGGAATTTACCTTCTTCAATTTGCTGATGCAAATGGTAAAGTATTAGGTGTTCGTCGCGTTACAAAACAATAAGTAAACAAATACAACATATCTTTAAAAGGACTTTCTTCGGAAAGTCTTTTTTTATAAAAAATAAATAAAGACATGAAAATAGTTTCATACAATTTAAACGGAATTCGTTCTGCTATAACCAAAGGATTAATTGATTGGATTAAAGAAGACAATGCCGATATTTATTGTTTTCAGGAATTGAAAGCAAATAAAGAAGATATAGACAGCGCATTGTTTGAAGCACTCGGATATGAATGTTTTTGGTATTCGGCACAAAAAAAAGGATACAGCGGCGTGGGTATTATTACAAAACTAAAACCTACCCAAGTACAATATGGTTGCGGCTTAGAACAAGCCGATTTCGAAGGTAGAGTTCTTCAACTTTCATTTACTAATTTTGATGTCATCAATACTTATTTCCCAAGTGGTAGCAGCGGCGATGAACGACAAGCTTATAAAATGGTCTTTCTCGAAGACTATTTGAATTACCTGAATTCCAAACTTCAAGTTCCAAATTCCCAACTTATTGTTGCAGGTGATTATAATATCTGTCATAAAGAGATTGATATTCATGACCCGAAAGGCAATAAAAACTCGAGTGGTTTCTTACCCGAAGAACGTGCCTGGATGGATAAATTTTTTGAAACAGGATTGATAGATAGTTTCAGACATATCAATCCAAACCCGCATCAGTATACATGGTGGAGTTTTAGAGCCAATGCCCGAAATAATAACAAAGGTTGGCGTATCGATTATTTAAATGTGTCGGCATCATTGAAGGATAAAATAACACATGCCGAAATTCTTCCGTTGGCAAAACATTCCGATCATTGTCCGGTGACATTGGTATTAGATATTTGATTTGAAATTTCTCCGGCATTTGCCAACTAAAATTTACGCTACACATGAAACTCGATATCCTGTACGAAGACGAACAATATATTATTGTCAATAAACCCTCCGGGCTTTTATCTATACCCGACCGGCATAATGCACAAATACCGTCTGTAGCCGGTTTGTTGCGAAAACAATTTCCTTTGGTCTTTATCATCCATCGATTAGATAAAGACACCAGCGGAATTATTTGCTTTGCAAAAGATGAAGAAACCCACCGGTATACTTCTCAATTATTTGAACATAGAGAAGTGAAGAAAAAATATATTGGCATTGTGCATGGCAGTATGTCCCAAGAAAGTGGCACTATCGAAGACCCGATTATGGAGCACCCTGCTATCAATGGCAAAATGATTATACATCAAAAGCAAGGCAAACCTAGTATTACAAAGTTTGAGGTGATGGAATCGTTCGGGCTTTATTCGTTTGTACAATTTGATATTCTCACAGGGCGCACACATCAGATACGCTTGCATATGCAAAACTACGGTCATCCAATAGTAGGCGATGCATTGTACGGTAAAGAAGATGCAGTATATATTTCTCAATTAAAGAAAAAATTTAAACTATCAAAAGACAGCGAAGAAGAAAAGCCAATTTTAAATCGTCTGGCTTTGCATGCATTCCGCTTGATTTTTGTAGCTTCAACCGGCCATACGATTGATGTAGAAGCACCTCTTCCAAGAGATATGAACGCCATGTTAAATCAGTGCCGGAAGTGGTTGAAGAAATAAAATACCTTATCTTCGGCAAAACAAATTTTATGAAATACATCGTTTTACTTTCACTTTTCATCGCACTCAATTTCACCACATCTGCACAGGGCTACCGAACAGATAATAGTACCAAAGGAAAAAAATCTTCAAAAGGTGGTTCTAAAGAAAGTATGCATTTGGGCAAAAATATTTTAACATTTTCGCCGGTGCAAGTTATTTCAACAAATCAAAATGAAAGCCCTGATGTAGCTATCAGTTTTGCCTACGAACGAATTTTTAAGAATGATTTAATTTCCTTCAAATTGCCGGTGAGTGCGTCTTTAGTAAATAACTATTATTATATCATGCCGGTGCTAAAACTTTATCCGATGAGACAAGGTATTTCGAAATATGCAGTAGGACCACAATTTTTATTAGGCGTTGGTGATGGTACGTATCAAGAATATGTATCTAATCCAACAACAGGCACTTCATACATTCGCACCATTAAAACAAACCGTAGACAATTTGGTTTTTTATTAAATAACAGTCTCAACTTTACGGTTGCAAAGGCATTGTATATTGGCTTAGATGCGAGCCTTGGAATTATTTATTATGATACATTGCCTGATGACATTTATTCAGGAATTGGGATATCTCCTTTTGGCAACAACACCAATATACAACCTGCATTGAATTTGAACTTTAATATGGGATTCAGGTTTTAAATAAGCACCTTATTTAAATATGTCAGTCACCACACTCTATCATCACCTCATCGATATTCATTCAAAACGAATTTACCCTGCGGAAAT
Source organism: Bacteroidota bacterium (assembly GCA_031410275.1). Lineage (GTDB taxonomy): Bacteria > Bacteroidota > Bacteroidia > Chitinophagales > Chitinophagaceae > OLB11. The sequence goes on along the minus strand of JANNYV010000289.1, from coordinate 12,099 downwards.
TAAACTAGAGGGCGAACGAATCATTTCTATTCAGGAAACAAAAAAGCCTTGCGAACATTATATACTTCCTGGTTTAATTGATGCCCATATTCATATCGAAAGTTCCATGCTTATTCCGTCGGAGTTTGCACGTATTGCTGTTCAACACGGAACAGTCGCTACAATTAGTGATCCGCATGAAATAGCCAATGTATGCGGTGTAGAGGGTGTAGAGTATATGATAAACAATGCGAAGAAGGTTCCTTTTAAATTTCATTTTGGTGCACCTTCATGTGTACCTGCTACTTCGTTTGAAACGGCAGGTGATACTATCGACTCAAATAAAATAGAGGCCTTACTTCAACGTGATGATATTTATTTCCTTTCTGAAATGATGAATTATCCAGGGGTGCTTTTCAAGGATGAGGAGGTGATGAAAAAAATCGCATTGGCTAAAAAATACACCAAACCGGTAGATGGTCATGCACCCGGCTTACGTGGTGAAAAAGCGAAGCAATATATAGAGGCCGGTATCAGTACAGATCATGAATGCTTTACAAAAGAAGAGGCTTTAGACAAACTTCAATTTGGCATGAAAATTTTAATCCGCGAAGGAAGTGCCGCTAAAAATTTTGATGCATTAATTGATTTACTAAATGATTACGAAGATGACATGATGTTTTGTTGTGATGATAAACATCCTGATGAATTGATGTTGTATCATATCAATCATCATGTAAAAAGAGCTTTGGCTAAAGGTGTCGATCTCTTCAAGGTATTGAAAGCCGCTTGTTTAAATCCTGTTTTACATTACAACATAGATGTTGGTCTTTTACGTGAACAAGATAAAGCAGATTTTATTGTGATTGATAATCTTGATGATTTTACAATACTTAAAACCGTTATCAATGGCGAACCTGTTTTTGAAAACGGAGTTACTACTATTCACTCAATAGACGAAAAGACAATTAATAAATTTTCATGCAATGAAAAAAGTATAGAAGATTTCGAAATAATATGTCATTCAATACCAACACAACTAAAAGTAATAGAAGCTTTAGAAGGGCAACTGATTACGAAAACTTTTTTGACAGAGCCCAAGATAGAAAATAATAAACTTGTCAGTAATATTGAAAAAGATATTTTAAAACTTGTGGTCGTCAACAGATATTCGAATGCAGCCATAGCAAAAGCCTTCATTAAAAATTTTGGGTTGAAACAAGGCGCTATTGCCAGTACGGTTGCGCATGATAGTCATAATATTATTTGTGTGGGTATAAGTGATACGGAAATTTGCAAGGCAGTAAATACACTTATCAAATCGCAGGGAGGAATTGCTGTGGTGAATAATGAAGAACAATATTTAATGGCATTACCAATAGCCGGGCTCATGAGTCATTTGAAAGCAGAAGATATAGCGGCGGCTTACTCACGTATCGATAAAAAAGCCAAAGCGTTGGGAAGTCCATTAGCTGCACCGTTTATGACGCTTTCATTTATGGCTTTGTTGGTGATACCTCAACTTAAACTGAGTGATAAAGGTTTGTTTGATGGAGAACGTTTTGAATTTGTTGAAATCTGTTAAAGGGTTAGTGAGTTCATGGGTTCCGGGTTCAAAGTCACACCACCCAACAACTTCGCTATTGAAAGAAGAATAAAATTTAGTCTTTGATTCCATGACAATTTTATGCATTTTCTCATCTCTTCTTTTTAATTTTAGCACATGAAAAAAATATGGGTTCTACTTTTTTGTATTGGCAGCTTTCATTCGTTTGCTCAATTGCCTGAGACGGTTGTGTATTTATTTGACATACAAAGAAGTGTAAAAGGGTATACATTTTTACCACCGAAAATTATTTCAAACACAATAGGGTATAACAATCAACCTTATTTTTCACCGGATGATAAATACTTGTTTTATGTCAGTTCAATTGATACATCCAACACAGAAATTTACCGCTACGATTTAAAAAAGAAAAAAAGTACACGAATAACAAAAACACGCGAGCCCGAATATTCACCTCGCTATACGCCTGATATGAATGGCATTTCATGCGTGAGTGTAGAGAAAGATAAAACAACGCAGCATTTATATATTTATAATTTAAAAGGCAAAAAGCCATCGATTCTCTTACCCAAATTAATTACCATTGGTTATTATGAATGGATTAGTCAAATTGAATTTTTATCATTTGAATTACCTGAGCCTTTTTATTTTGTACGACATAATGTTGCTTTAAACAAAACAGATACCCTGGCACAAAATATTGGTAGAACTTTTTATAATCTTCGAACAAAAAATAAAATTGTATATGTTGACAAATCAGATTCACTACATTGGAAACTCAGAACAATTGCAGCCGACAATTTGAAATTAAGCAAGAAAAAAATACCCCTCGAAAATCCTGTGTTATCAGAAACGCTGCCCGGTGAAGAGGATTATTGTTTTATGCAAGATGGGAGTATTTTGATGGGACATGAAGGCATTTTATATTACAAGAAAAATCCATTCCGGCATTCAACCTCAACATGGGATGAATTGGTAGATTTGAAACCATTTGGAATTGATAAATTTTATAGAATCGCTATTTCAGCAGATAATACAAAACTTGCGGTGGTGGTATTTAAGGGGAAGAAACCATAATGTTAATTTGAAAATGAAGCAATTTGAAAATTTGAAAATGAAGAGGAATACATGATACTTTTGAAATTTTATTTTGGAATTTAATATCACTTCCTTCTTACGAATTTAATTTCACATCAAACACTTCTTCAAAATGTGTTTTAATCTTTTCTTCCACTTCCTTCATGTCAACTTTTCTTCCTAATTCCTTTTCTATACTGGTCACTTGTTTGTGTTGTATACCACAAGGAATAATAAGATTGAAATAATGCAAATCAGTATTGACATTCAATGCAAATCCATGCATGGTAATCCAACGGCTAGTGCGAACACCCATCGCACATATCTTACGTGCTTTATGCGCTAGGTCAACATCGAGCCAAACACCGGTTTCACCTTCACTTCGGGTGCCTTCAATACCATATTCTTTTAACATACGAATAATAATTTCCTCCAAATTTCTCATATACAAAACGATATCCGGTTTGATACGTTCGAGATCTAAAATAGGATAACCAACAATTTGCTCAGGCCCATGATATGTAATATCGCCTCCCCGATTGGTTTTAAAAAATTCGATCCCTTGTTCAATTAAATATTGATTATTGACCAATAAATTTTCGATGGCTCCGCTTTTTCCTAATGTAAAAACCGGATGATGTTCACATAAAATAAAATAGTTGTCTGTATCCGTTTGAGCAATTCCGTTTGAGGCAAGTTCATTATCCCGGTTTATTTTTTTAATCTCTAGATTTTTTTGCATCAACGACTCCTGATAATCCCATGCTTCTTTATATGCGATGCGACCAAGATGTTGAAATTTTACCTGCAATTGATTCATAAAAATTATACGGCTCGTCCGCTATACAAATGTTTTTCGGAATGATATGATGAACGAACTAATGGACCACTTTCAACATAATCTAAACCAATTGAATACCCGATTTCTTTATACTCTGCAAATTCATCCGGATGCACGAAACGCTCTACACGCAAGTGTTTCGCAGTTGGTTGTAAATATTGCCCGATGGTCACTACATCACAGCCATTATCAAATAAATCTTGTAATGTTTGAATCACTTCTTCTTTCTTTTCACCCAAGCCAAGCATGATACCGCTCTTGGTTCTCATACCACCTTGTTTTAATGTGCGAATCACTTCCATACTGCGGTGATACTTTGCTTGTATACGCACTTGCCTTGTCAATCGTTCAACCGTTTCAATATTATGTGAAACCACTTCGGGGTGAACTTCTACAATACGTTGTATATTTTGCATATCGCCTTTAAAATCGGGAATCAATGTTTCTAATGTTGTATCCGGGTTTAATGCTCTTACAGCCTTAATTGTATTGGCCCAAATGATAGAGCCACCATCTTTTATTTCATCTCTATCAACACTTGTAATGACGGCATGTTTTACTTTCATCAAGTAAATGGCTTCGGCTACCCGTTGTGGTTCATCCCAATCTAATGGCTCCGGTCTGCCCGTAGCCACTGCACAAAATCCGCATGAACGGGTGCAGGTATTTCCTAAAATCATAAAGGTTGCGGTGCCTTCGCCCCAGCATTCACCCATGTTAGGGCAATTTCCGCTTTCGCATATTGTATGCAGTTTATGCTTATCTACCAATCCTCTTACATGTCTGTAATTCTCTCCGATTGGGAGTTTCACACGAAGCCAATCAGGCTTTTTCAACCGCGGTCTTTCTTCAGTATTTGTTAGTGTTCCACATGACATGCTGCAAATGTACAGGAAGAAGCAGAAACTTTTTAATTTGATTCTTTGTTAATTATTTGGATTAAAACAAAAATAACTGTTAAATTTGGGCTATTAAAAATATATAAAAACATGAAGAAATTATCCCTTTTACTACTAGGTGCCTGTGCATTTTTTTGCAGTCAAGCACAAAGTGTTACGAGCCCTACTCAAAAAATAGGAACGGCAACTCCTAAATTTGCCCAAGATAAAACAATACCCGGCGCTCCTGCCGTGACTGCCAACAAAGATAAAAAAACCAGAGGACCTTTCCCTTCTACTTTAGGCACCAAAGAAAGTGTTGGTAAATCGACGTATGATTTACAAACGAATGGTTCTATGCAACGAAGAGTATTACAAGGAGCCGGTGGTGCAATTAGTTGTGCGTGGACATTCTCTGCTGAGCAAGGTGTTTCAAGTACTTCAGCATTCGCCGATAGAGGAACAGGTTATGCGCATTATGATGGAACAAGTTGGACCGCTGCTCCGACAGTAGCGATTGAGAATCCATATGTTAGAACCGGATTCGGTGGGCTTGTACTAGATGGTGCCGGTAATGAAAATTATATTTGCCATGATGCTGTTGCCAATCAACTTTCTATCAATAAAAAATCAGGAACTACATGGGCTAGAACAACATTGACTACATCTAATTCCAATGCTCCAATTTGGCCACATACTGCTACTTCAGGAAACTGGATGTATATCGTTGCAAGCCCTTCTGATTCAAACATTCACGCAAATGGTATCCGAAATGGTTACTTTTTTGCACGCTCAAATGATAACGGTGCTACATGGATTGACAATATGATTCCAATGCCTTTAGTTGATAGCGTTGGTCATTACAGAGGCGGTGGAAATTCGTATGCAATTTCTGCACGAGGTAATAAAGTTTCTGTCATATTCGGTGATATCGGAACCGATTTAACCTTAGTTACTTCGAATGATAATGGTGCAACCTGGTCTAAAAAAATAGTATGGGATTGGCCTATCGATCATTATGATTTTGCTTCAACAGCTTCTACTGATTGGAATAACGATTTAATTATCGATACATTGTATACAATTGATGGTGCTCATTCTGTTGTATTAGATGCTAATGGTGTTACACATATTGCGTTTACTATGCTTAGGGTAAGGAAAGACGGAACCTCAACTTCATATAATTATTTCCCTTTAACGTCTATTTTGTGTTACTACAACACTGCCGTAGACAGCATACAAGTTGTGGATGATATTTTCGACAGCTGGCACGATTGCGATCAAACAGGAAGTGTAAACACAGGTGTGAGTTATACTACAACTGTTGATGGTGATGCTGCTTATAATAGTCTTGGTTTATTAACTCAACCAAGTATCAGTATTGTTCCGGGTTCTCCGCAAAAAGTATTGATTGCCTATACTTCAGTAATGGATAATGATACAACAGTAGATGATGGTATTCATCCATATTGGTTTGGTGCGACTTCATTAGAAGGTCAGCCTTTCAGAGATGTCTTGGTAGTAGGTTCTTCCGATAATGGCGGCACATTTACGTTCCCGGTTAATATCAGCAAAACAGCACATTTTGAAGAAGCATTTGTAACAACTCCTGAAATTATTACAGGAAGCAAATTTCCGGTTTTTTATCAAGGTGATATTGAACCAGGTACTATTCTTCAAAACCTAGATGGTTTTGATCCTGACTTCCAAAATTTCATGATTCTTCAGCAAGTTAATATCAGCGATATCTTTACATTAGGTGCTGATACACTTTCAATTTGCAATCAGGTTGACGTTCCTTTAGGAACCAAAGATATAGTGAATGGTGTGATAGGTTTAGTGAATGTATATCCAAATCCTTCAACAGACTTCATTAATGTTTCTTTGAAATTTATTACTACTGCGAAAACTGTTTCTATTAATATGATTGATGTTGCAGGGAATACTGTTTATTCAACTCAATTACAAAATGTAATAGAAGACAGCAAAAAAATTCCTGTTGCTTCATTTGCTAACGGACTTTATGTAATTAAAGTAACCACTGATCAAGGAACTGTAACAAGAAAATTTGTAAAAGAATAAATTACTTCTGCAATAATTAAATTAAAAAGTGGCTTTCGTGGCCACTTTTTTTATGCTGATAGCTATTAGCTTTGTAAACAAAATTCTATTTCTGACGCCTTATGACTTATGACTCAAAAACTCTTCAAACTCTTTCAAAGAGTATGAACTCAAATTATTCTTCGCAGTCATCATTCCCTTTTGCGCCGCAAGGACTCCATAATGCACATCGTCTATACCATGTATATTATGCGCATCAGGGTTAATCGAAAGCAGTACTCCCTGTTCGATGGCATATCGTATCCAACGCCAATCTAAATCTAAACGACGTGGATTTGCATTGATTTCGATCACTACATTATGTTGTTTGCAAGCATCAATTATTTCTATATGATTAATCGGATACTCCTTTCTACTTAATAATAATCGACCGGTAGGATGACCCAGAATTCTTGTATAAGGATTTGTAATAGCACCCATCAACCGCATCATCGCTTTTTCTTCCGTCATTTTTAAGTTTTGGTGAATAGAAGTAATCACCAAGTCAAAGGTTGACAAAACACTGTCTTCATAATCTAATCGTCCATCGCCCAAAATATCACATTCTATACTTTTAAAAATTTTGAATGGCTTTAGCTTTTCATTCAGCAAATCAATTTCTTCTTGTTGCAATTTTATTCGTTCAACAGAAAGCCCGTTTGCATAAAATGAAGTCACAGAATGATCGCTCATCACAAGATATTCATATCCTTTTTCGACACAAGCATTTGCCATTTCTTCTATCGAAAATTTTCCGTCGCTCCAAGTGCTATGGTTATGAATAATGCCTTTGATATCTGATGTTTCAATGAGGGGCGGAATTGAATTTGTTTTTGCCAAACTAATAATCGATGTTTCTTCCCTTAAACATGGCGGAATATATTGTATGTCTGCCTGTTCGAAAATAGCTTCATCAGATAACTCTTCAGAAGTGCTATACTCGATCTCAGGAAAATGTGTATCAAAGGCATCATTAAATTCTGCTGTACCGGTTGTAAAAAATAAAAGCTGTTGTTGGTTTTCTTCTTCACAACAATAAATATTGATTCGAATACAATGTTGAAATTTATAATACAATACATCGTCTTCTTCTTTTTCTAAACTAAAATGCTCATTCGAAGAGAGGGCTTCAATAATCATTTCAACAGGCGAGAGAATGACAAATTCTAACTCGTCAATAATATCGCATTGACGTTTGAATGCGCCTGTGATAGAGACCCAATCGTCAGAAAAAAGCCGTTTGAAAAATGTTTCTAATTGCTTGGCAATTGGTTCAATCAATGCATATAAATATCTATCCTGATTACTGAAATAAAATTCCAACGATTCTCTAATACTCTGTTGTGATTTTTCACCAAAGCCTTTGTAATGGATCAACCTGTTTTCCTCACAGGCGTATAATAATTCGCCCGGAGACTCTACACCAAGCTCCTTCCAGATGGTTGCAATTTTTTTGGGACCAATACCCTTTATTTTTAACAATTCTAAAATGCCTTCAGGTGTTTTTGCAATCAATTCATTGAGTTGCATCAATTCTCCGGTGTCCAATAATTCAATTACCTTTTTTGAGATACTATCTCCTACCCCTTTTTGAGAAGCTATTTGTGTTCTTGGAATATCATCTAATTGATCAGGTAATCTGTCAATTTGAAAAGCCGCATTGGTATATGATTTTGATTTGAAACTATTTTCATTATGGATGTCCATGAGTTTGGCTAATAATGAAAACACATCAGAGATATCAGCATTGGTCATTAGTCAAGTAAATTATTAATCGCTTCTAATTGTTTTACAAATTCATCTGATTCAACACCTATAGATGTCTTTACGTCTTTCGATGATGTGATATGATCGATTAATGTCATGGCCATATAATCGTGATCATCCCTTCCCGGGAAGTTTTTTTTCAGGTCTGAAATTTTTTCATTGATAGCCTGCACCGTACTTCTAACAGTGGCTTCATTTTCCGGTGCTGCTTTTACTCTGTAAGTTCTGTTACAGAGTTTGATGGAGATGAGTACTTGGTCGTTCATAGTATTGTTTTAATCCTTAAGGCTTTGCCCTAAGTTGAAATTTGTTGTCCTTGCAGGACTTCATCATGTAAATATAAAAAAATGCATCAAAAAATCCAACACAATAAAGAACAGAATGCTGGAGTTGTAGAAGCGTTGCCGGCTCAATATGTTATACCAATTTGATTTATTTTTCTGTTCTTAAAAAAATAAACCTTACACTGGTAAATGCCGATTGATACAAGTGTTTGGTGCAATTGTGTGAAGTTATGATTGGTCTATTACACTTGTCACATCGGCATTACCTTTTACCTGAGAATAAAAATGAAACAAAAAAAATCAGCGCTATGACAATTGCTGCTAGCGCTGAATTTTACAAGACCTATATCGCACCTCCAAACCTTACTTCTTCTTACTCCTCACTTGATAATTGCTATTCTTGCTATCCTTCTGCAAATATTTAATTTCATCAACACTCATACTTTCAACATGTTTAATTTTTGCATTGTAATCTTCATTCACCATGGTAGCGCCTTGCATAGCCGGTGCATTTTGTATAGCCTGAGGTTTTGATTTTATATACTCTTCATTTTTTCGAACCAGTTTTTTAGCCTCATCATAGTTCCCTTTATCTACCTCTTTCATGGCCATTTCAAGTTGCTCATTTGATTCGTATATTGCCACTTGTGTTGCCACCCATTCGCTGAAACTATTTGCATATGTATGTTCGTCAGTGGTAAATTCATTTTTATTATTCAAATAAATGTTCCCGTTTCGTTCATTCACCGCATCATAATAGGAAAGAGCTGTATTGAAATTTACAGTTGTGTTGCGTCCGGCTTGCACAGTATATTTAATTAAAACACCTTTTGTTTCCTCCGAAAAAATATCATGAAATTTAATACTTACTATCCTTCCTTGCTGTTCAAATTTATATCCGTATACTCGATCAATATTCACAAACTCAGGTACGGTGATTTTCAATTCCGCATTTTGAGCAATCACTTCATTCAACCCATTTAATTCTTTTTTAAAGATGCCAGCAATTTGCTCAGCACGGTCTATGAAATAATAATTTCCGGTTCCGCTTTCTGCCATGGCAGTCATTAAATCTTCATTGTAATCGCGCCCAACACCAAAAGTTGAAATTGAAATCCCATCGGCTCTGTTTTTACTCCGTACTATTTTTTCTATTTGAGTTGGGTCGGTAATTCCTTCATTTGCCAAGCCATCACTTAATAGCAAAACTCGATTAATATAATTTGAATTGTAATTTCGCTTAACCTGTGTATATCCTTCTAACGCCCCACCCATCAGGTTTGTACCACCCCGGTCTGTGATACCGTCAATTTTATTTTTTATCATATACTTATTACTGACCGGAGTTGCAGCCTGTAGGACATTCACTGTACCATCATAAATAACAATGGATAAATAATCATCCGGACTCATTTGATCTACAATATATTTGGCAGCCTGTTTGGCACTTCTAATTTTATCACCGGCCATTGAACCGCTTCTGTCTATAACCACTGAAAGATTTAAAGGGGTATGCTTTTCAGAATTACTTGTATATCTATCCGAAATTAATTCTGCATAAAAATGTCCGGTGCGATTGCTTCGGGTATAATAATCATTTTCAAATGAGGTCGATAATGTGAGATTATTTTTTCGTTGTGAGGTCTTTGAATTTGAATTGTAGGATTGATTGTCGTCGTTGTAATTGCTTGTTATATCATGCCCGTTTGGTTTGTTAAAAGCTGATAATGTAAGGACAGAAGCGAAGCCTATCAAGGCTAAGGTGAGAATGAACGTGTGCTGTTTCATGTTATATATTTTTTTAATGGTGAAAATTGACCGCTTTGATGCAATCAAATTTTGTATTCCACACTTGAAAAATACTAAATTTAAAAAATGATTTTCTAAGCCTCAACTTCATTTGCTCATCAATGTGTCATTATAGTATTCATCTCTGAATAAATAAAAATCTATCGTTCTGTTCAATCTGTCTTCCAAGAATAATGAGTATTTTGCAGGATCAATGTTTACACTTCAAAGTCCATATCAACCTGCCGGCGATCAACCAAAAGCCATCAGACAATTAGTTGATGGTGTGAATGCGAATGAAAAGTATCAAACGTTGCTTGGTGTTACGGGCTCGGGAAAAACATTTACAATTGCCAATGTCATTCAGCAAACCAACAGGCCAACATTGGTATTGACTCATAATAAAACATTAGTGGCGCAATTGTACGGTGAGTTTAAACAATTTTTCCCGGAGAATGCAGTCGAGTATTTTGTTTCCTATTACGACTATTATCAACCCGAAGCCTATTTGCCATCAAGTGGTGTATATATCGAAAAAGATTTGCAGGTCAATAGCGAATTAGAAACTTTGCGTCTTCGTGCAACCTCTAGTTTGTTATCCGGACGCAGAGATATTATTGTGGTTGCATCGGTAAGTTGTATTTATGGTATCGGCAATCCAACAGATTATGCGAATGGTATTATCCGTGTTTCAAAAGGAGACAATATTGTACGAAATATTTTTTTACATAAATTGGTTTCCTCGCTCTATAACCGCACTAGCATTGAATTTGACAAAGGGATGTTTCGTGTAAAAGGGGATACGGTGGATGTAAATTTACCTTATGCCGATTATGGCTTACGCTTTATTTTTTTCGGAGATGAAATTGAAGAGATCCAACGCTTTGAAATTCCGACAGGAAAAAAAATAGAATCATTGAATGATGCGGCCATCTTTCCGGCGAATATGTATCTCGCTCCACAAGATCAGATGAAAAATATTATTCATGAAATTCAAGATGAGCTGTTTGCACAGATCGAATATTTTCAACAACAAAATTTGCCGCTTGAAGCACAACGAATTAAAGAGCGTGTGAATTATGATTTGGAAATGATACAGGAATTAGGTTATTGTAAAGGCATCGAAAATTATTCGCGCTTCCTCGACAGACGTCAACCGGGCACACGTCCCTTTTGTTTGATTGATTATTTCCCGGAAGATTTTTTATTGGTAGTAGATGAAAGCCATGTTACTCTACCACAAATCAGTGGTATGTATGGTGGCGACAGAGCAAGGAAAATAAATTTAGTGAACTATGGGTTTCGCTTACCTTCGGCATTGGACAATCGCCCATTGAATTTTACAGAGTCTCAAAAAATGCTCAATCAAACAATTTACGTCAGTGCCACACCCGGCAAATATGAATTGGATATGACACAAGGTGAGTTTGTAGATCAGGTTGTTCGTCCGACCGGTTTATTAGATCCGCCGATAGAAATAAGACCAAGCATTAATCAGATTGATGACTTATTAGAGGAGGTTGATAAACGTGTTGCAAAAGGAGGCAGGATATTAGTCACCACATTGACCAAGCGGCTTTCTGAAGAACTTGCAAAATACCTGCACAAAATAAATGTAAAATGTAAATACCTGCATAGCGAAATTGATGCATTGGAACGTGTTGAAATATTACGTGATTTACGACTTGGAGTTTTTGATGTATTGATAGGAATTAATTTGTTACGGGAAGGACTTGATTTACCTGAAGTATCACTCGTCGCAATTCTTGATGCAGATAAAGAAGGTTTTTAACGCAGTAACAGATCACTGACACAAAC
>JANNYV010000288.1:0-2205 GCA_031410275.1 Bacteroidota bacterium | reverse complement strand
CTAATGGGCTTTCATTCACAAGTTGCATGGCTAGGCGACCTTCGTATAAAAGAGGTACTACTGCTTTATCCTTTACAGCTTGGTCAACGGTATAGGCATCTATTATTCCTCCAAATCTTGCAGCGGTACTTTTATCTTTTTTGAATAAAGGCGTACCTGTCATAGCTATAAAACAAGCATTAGGTAATGCCTTTTGCATTTCAATATTAAATGTTCCATGCTGGGTTCTATGCCCTTCGTCTACTAGTACAAAAATGTCATGACTATCCAAAGGCTTACTTATTTTTTTCATAGCCGCCACAAACTTATTGATGATAGTGGTTACAACGGCATCGCTTTTATTTTCCAATAATTCTACTAAGCGTTGACCGGTTGTTGCATTCTCTACAAATTTTCCGCATTTGCGAAATGTTCCGGTAATCTGATCGTCAAGGTCTGTGCGGTCGGTTACCAAAATAATTTTTGGATTTCGAATAGTGGGATTCATGGCTATGGCTTGTGCTAGCATAACCATTGTTAGCGACTTGCCACTTCCTTGTGTATGCCATATTACGCCGCCTTGCCTTCTCCCTCCTTCTATATGTTGAATGCGGGCAATAGATTTCTGAATCGCAAAGAACTGTTGATAACGTGCTATTTTTTTTTGACCATTATCGAACAAAATAAAATTAAACACTAAATCCATCAGCCGCTCAGGGCGACATAAACCAAACAAGTATTCATCCTGAACCGTTGGTAATATATTTTCAGACTCAAGTGCATCAAAATATTGACGAACATAATGAAAACGATCGCTGAATAATTTATTTTTTTGAGGAATACTGAGTGTCTTATTTTTTAAGGTATATAGCTCTTTAAGAAAATTATTTCCCTCTGCTTCATCAATAAATTGTTCTTTCCACTTAGACCAAAAGTTTTCGGGTGTTGCATTGGTCGCATAACTGGCTTCTTGTGTAGCCAAACTTAATGTCAACTGAACGTACGCAAATAAATTTCGAATACCATCTTCTTGTTGATTTCGCAAATGCTGACTGATAGCTTGCGATAAAGGGTTTTTCATGTCCGGTCGTTTGCACTCAATCACGCAAAATGGAATGCCATTGACGAATAATACAATGTCTGGTCTGTAATGTTCTTTGCTGTTGCTGCGCATCACACTAAATTCTTCGGTAACATGAAACACATTGTTTTGAAAATTTTTCCAATCAATATATTGCAGCGTAAAGCTTTTCTTGTCTCCATCAACCGTTTGCTCAAGGTCTTTACCTAATGTAAGTCTGTTGTAGGCTGTTTCACAAGCAGCCATATAACCTTCATTCATAGGCAACTCTTTAAGTGCCATGATACCTGCTTCAATATTGCTATCGCTGAATAAAGATGTTTTTGTTGAACTTACCCGAATACTATTAATTTCTTTTAATTGCTTACGCAAAATCTCTTCCAATAATACATTAGCGGTTTTTCCTCCTCTCATTCGATCGGCTTCCTCAGGACTTACATAGGTATATCCCACATTCTGCAAAAATTGCAATGCCGGAATTTGACTGATATGATCTTCTTTAAAACTGGGTGTATTCATATAATTTTGTAGAGCCTCTACTTTACTTTAAATATTTTTACATATTGTCAATAACATGTAAAGAAAATGGTTGTTTTGTTTACATGTTGTGTATTTCATTCACATATTTTGGTAATTTTCTTAGCATGACCTTATGATTTTATATTTACATTGGCTAAGAGATTAAATAAATCCTTGTTGATATAATAATTATCCTTTCCAATTTTATCCTTTTGCAAAAGACCAATAGCAGATAATTCATCCAAATATTTTGTAGCCGTTGGACGGCTTACACCTAAGTCTGCCATTACAAAATCAATTTTTGAATAGGGGTGCCTAAAAATATTATTCAACAAATCCTGACTGTATATTTTCGGGAGCTCGTTTCTGATAGTTCGTTTGTGCTTTAACATCAACTCTTTAATACCTTGAATGACTTGTATGGTTTGAAGTGAAGTTTGCTCAACACCATCTAAGATAAATAATATCCATTCTTCCCAAACTTGTTCACTACGCACCTTTTGCAGAAGGATAAAATTGGAAAGGATAATTATTATATCAACAAGGATTTATTTAATCTCTTAGCCAATGTAAATATAAAATCATAAGGTCATGCTAAGAAAATTACCAAAATATGTGAATGAAAT
>JANNYV010000287.1:0-3129 GCA_031410275.1 Bacteroidota bacterium | reverse complement strand
TGGGCACACCTTGTGAAGTCATTTTTTCTGACAAGCGAAAAATGAATGTCACTATTAATGGTATTTTACCAACAGTAGATGCAGCATCACAAACGCAATCGTATTATATTAAATTACCTAATCAGTCTTTTCCCGAAAATTTGAATGTGACCTTGCATCTCATGACCAAACAATCTTCTACATCTTCATTTACAATTCCAACGAATGCATTACAGACAGACGAGTTGGAAAAAGATTTTTGGGTGATGAAAATAGAAAAAGGGGTGGCGTATAAAATTCCTGTCACCATTGGTTCACAGACACCTGAATGGGTTGAACTTAAAGAAGGAAATATTTCCTTTGGGGATTCAATTGTAACTGATGGAGCGTATCAACTGGAAGATTCTTCACGTGTAATTATTCTGGAATAATGGAGCAAGGGCATACGCATCATATCAATTACAAGATACCTATTGTCGCACTTATTTTTTTATTGCTGGGTGCAGGCTATTATAGTTTTACGCATTTAAAAACCGGTTTGTTTCCTGATATTACTTTCCCGAAAATAAAAGTAATTGTGGATGCGGGGCAAAAGCCGGTTGATAAAATGATGACAACTATTACTGTTCCTATTGAGAATATGATAAAGGAAACAGAAGGGATGGATTATATCAGAAGTACCACATCGAGAGGCTCTTGTGAGATTTCTGTTTTTCTGAAATGGGATGCTGATATCGATAAGGCCAAACAACAAATCGAATCGCTGGTTAATCAATTTCTTGCATCAGAGGGTGCCACAATTTCCTATTCTGTAGAGAAAATGAATCCGTCTATCTTGCCGGTCATCGGATATGCATTAGATGGAAATAAAAGCCAAGTAGAATTAAAAACCATTGCTGAATATACCGTCAGACCTTTTCTCTCGGAGGTTGATGGTGTGTCGAATGTTGTAGTAATAGGTGGTAAAACAAAGGAATATCAAATTATTGTAAAACCGGAAAGGCTCAGTGAATTGCATGTTTCGCTAGCACAGATTCAAACGGTCATAACACAAGAAAATATTTTACAATCGAATGGTTATATCAGTGATCATAACAGAATGTATCTCACCTTAACTGATAATGAATTAGAGAATATTGAAGACTTAAAAAATTTGGTAGTCGAAAATAGCCCATCTCGTTTGGTGCTTTTAAAAGATGTGGCAGACATGCAATTGAATGAAGCGAAAGAGTATGTAAAAATAAATGCCAATGGAAAAGATATTCCGCTCATTGCCATTATGAAACAACCCAATGCAAATTTGATTGATGTGAGCACCGGTGTTGAAAATAGAGTCAAGGAATTGGAAAAGTATTTGCCCAAAGGAGTTAAACTGATTCCCTATTATAAGCAAGCCACATTTGTCAATGATAGTATAAAAAGTATACAAGATGTGTTGTGGATAGGATTGGTATTATCCTTGTTGATAGTCATTATTTTTCTTCGTTCATTAGCGGCCAGCTCAGTGGTGCTTCTGAGTATACCATTTTCATTGTCGCTCACGCTCATTCTATTATATGCCTTCGGATATACTTTTAATATTATGACCTTAGGTGCTATTGCCGCTTCTATCGGATTAATGATAGATGATGTGGTGATTGTGGTGGAGCAGATTTTTAAAAATCGTGAAGAATTTCCGGAAGAAAAAATATCAACTGTGATTAGTAAATCTATTCGCTTCTTATTTCCGGCTATGGTTGGTTCATCATTGAGTACCATTGTTATTTTTATTCCGTTTGTATTAATGAGTGGTGTAGCCGGCGCCTATTTTAAAGTGTTGGCATATACCATGATGATAGCCTTATCATCTTCCTTTATTGTTAGTTGGTGGATTACGCCGGTATTATTTTTATTCTTTTCATTTAAAAGGAAGCAGCCGGTTAAGGCCCATATACCACGAACGAATTGGATAGAATTTTTCTTACGAAAACCTGTTATTGGTTTTGTATTTGCAGGAATTTGTTGCCTAAGTTTATTTTATTTACCGGGTAAATTAACAACAGGCTTTTTGCCTGAAATGGATGAAGGAAGTTTGGTTCTCGACTTTGAAAGCCCCGCCGGTACGACCTTGGAAGAGACTGATAGAATGCTGCAAAAAATAGATGTCATATTAAAGGCACAACCTGAGGTCGAAAATTTTTCACGACGCTTGGGTACACAAATGGGTTTTTTTATTACTGAGCCTAACCGGGGTGATTGTTTAATTCAACTTAAAAAGACAAGAACGAAAACAACGGATGAAGTAGCCGATGAATTGAGAAAAAAAATTGAATCAAAAGTGCCGGCATTACGTGTCGATTTTGGACAAGTGATAGGGGATATGCTTGGTGATTTAATGAGTAGTGCGCAACCAATTGAAATAAAAGTGTTTGGTGATGATCCGCAAATTATACAGGATCTTTCGAATGAAATTACAGCGCAGGTTGAAAAAACAAAAGGAACTGCCGACGCATTTAATGGCTTAGTCTTCGCAGGGCCTGAAGTGACTATTCGGCCTGATGTGCCTTTGTTGGCTCAATTAGGAATGAATCCTTCCGACTTTCAATTTCAAATGCAAACACAAATTGAAGGCAATGCGATTAGTACAATTATTGATAAAGAACAACAAGTAAATGTGCGTATCATTTATCCGAATGCACAAAAGACTTCAGTATATAGTTTAGAGAATACAAATATATTATTGCCGAATGGTTCATTGAAACCATTAAGTTCAGTGGCTACAGTGGATATTGGAAAAGGGGAAGCAGAAATTAACAGGGAGAATCAGAAAATGATGGGCGTTGTAACAGCTAGGCTCAATAACAGGGATTTGGGAAGTACATTAAAGGAGCTGCAACAAAAAATAGAAAAGAATATTAAATTGCCAAATGCTTATCATATAGAATATGCGGGCTCCTATGCACAACAGCAACAATCATTTAAAGAACTCTTATTAATTTTGATTACCGCATTGGTATTAGTATTTATTGTCATCTTATTTTTATTCAGAAAAGTACGTGTTGCCTTGCTCATTATTTTGTTGGCTGTATTAGGTGTTACAGGAAGTTTGCTCGCATTATATATTACAAACACACCATTGAATGTAGGCAGTTATACGGGCATCATTATGAT
>JANNYV010000286.1:0-1873 GCA_031410275.1 Bacteroidota bacterium | reverse complement strand
GCACCAGTTATCAATGCTCCGTTCAGATAACTCAAACCCAAATTATCACTTAAAAAATCACCAAATGCAGTACCTAAACTATTTGAAAATAAAATAGCTATCCAATAGTAAATTTCTTTGGGTCTGTCAGAAATAGGATACACTTTTAAATTTCCATACTTCTTGTGCCATAAAAATAATGTCGAGAAAAGCAAACTTACTAAAAGCAAACTTCCTAAAGCATATCCTAAATGTATGGTTCGGTCTATGAAGTCAGAAATTTCAGTTCCTAAAGTAGTTGTGGCTACAATAACCATCCAATAGATAATAGGTGTATATTTTTTGATAGATAGTTGCGTCAATAGTATTGCTGCAAAAAAGATAAATGTAATGGCAATACCTATTGAGTAGCCTAAATTCAAGGTCATAGAAATATAGTCTCCAAGTGTCTCACCAAGTGTCGTAGCTACTATTTTCATTAACCAAAATAGGGCAGTAATATTTGCGACTTTATTTGCTGTGTTCATTTCAATTTATTTTTAGTTTGAATTGTCAAATAATGGAAGGTCTCTATTTGTATATCGAGCGAATGTAACCGACTGTCCAAATAGTTGAAAATATATGTAACCTCTAATATCAATAGCGTTATTGTTTTTGAGTTTTACAATTGCATCATAGGTCCTGTCGGATTTCAAATCGTGAATTGTACCATCACTCCATTTGCCATTACAGTATGATAAATTCTTGACGACAATAGAATTAAGCCATTTACTTTCTCTTACACCCTTTGTTGTATCTTCTATTTTGCCATCGTAGCGTTTGTACCAAACAACTTTTCCGAAATATTTACCATTGGCTTTATAACAATTAATAATAACATCGTTTTCAGGGCTTATCCAATTGCCAAGTATTATATCGGGGTTGATAGTTTGTCCAGCTACTTTTAATGATGAGCATAAACTGAATAGGATAAGTAAAGAAACAATTACTTTTCCCTTATATTTTTTGAAAGGAAATTTCATCAAGAAAAAAAGATTTTTTGATTCGTTAGGTTCAATATAATTGTCGATGCCAAATACTACTTTATCGGCATCCAAATTTTTGAATGTACCAAACATTCTATCCCAAATACTGAACACATCACCATAGTTGGAATCAGTGTAGGGTTGCATGGCATGATGATGAACGTGATGCAAATTGGGCGTAATGAAAAGCAAACTCATTATCTTATTCACACGTTTAGGCAAACGATATTGTGCATGTGTAAAGGCTGTAAAAAATACTTGAATGAACTGGCGCAAAAGCAATGCCCACATACTTGCACCACATAAAATAATATTGACCACTAACACAAACATTCGTAGTACTGCTTCCATAGGATGCTCTCTGAATGTAGTCGAAACATCTACAACAGTATCGCTATGATGCACTACATGAAATAGCCAAAGAGGTTTGCTTTTGTGCATAATGATATGATAGATATATTCAAAGAAATCAAATACAACAAAAGTGATTATACATTCTACCCAAGCATTTTGTATGAAAGGAATGAGATGAAATAATCCGAAGTGTGGATGCAAACTAACCTGATGATATGCCCAGACAGAAAGAAAACTAAAGAGAGCTTGAATTGGTAATGTAATCAACAAAAAGGACGTGTTGAAAAAAGCATGTCGCCATTTTTTATATTGCAGTCCTAAACCCATAATGTTTTCAATATTCCAAAAAATGAAAATTGAAACGAGCATAAGTATTACTCTATGGCTATCAGGTGCATTATTGAAATATAACTTTATACTTTCCATTTTACTATTTTTTATTTAATGAATTAAAAGGCTATTTTTGTTCCGGCATAAATACCAAAATTTGAAATGTTGTTTGTTTTACTTCGTTC
>JANNYV010000285.1:0-4121 GCA_031410275.1 Bacteroidota bacterium | reverse complement strand
TCCGAGTAGTTCGTCAGTCAACTCTGCGGCTGTGACGGTTCAACTTATAAATACAACAGTGAACGGTTCCTCAAACGTTACTGCTTGCGATTCCTATTTCTGGAACTTTAATTTGTATACAGCGAGCGGGGCTTATACCGCTACATTTACAAATGTTATGGGTTGCGATTCAATACATACATTAAACCTGACAATCAATCAAAGTAATAGCAGCAACATCACACAAACAGGTTGTGACTTTTATTTATTTAACGGAACTGTGTATTCATCATCAGGAACGTATGTACATACATTTACCAATGCAGCGGGTTGTGACAGTACCGTTCATTTGTATTTAACCATCAATCTCAGCACCGATTCGATGATTAGTGCAGTGTCTTGTAATTTATTTACATTCAATGGGCAAACCTATACCAACACCGGTACCTTCACGCAAAACTATACGAATGCAGCAGGCTGTGATAGTATTGTGGCTTTGCAAGTAATCATTGATACATTAAATGCAACCATTACTATTAATGGTATTACTATTACAACGCCCAACCTCGGAACATACCAATGGATAGATTGCAATACCAATTCTGCAATTCCCGGCGCAACCAGTTTAAATTTTGTTCCAACAATAAGCGGCTCATATGCTGTCGTTGTCACAACAGCAACTTGTGTCGATACCAGTATTTGTCTGAGCACATGGGCGACGGGAATTAATCAATCTAACTTAACAGCAACTAATTTTATTTACCCGAATCCAAGTCAAGGAGTTTTCGAAATTCAATTAAAAGACGATTGCGCAGTAACCATACTCAATGATATCGGTGAAATTATTTTGCAAAAAGTATATACCAAAGGAAAATATACAATTGATATTGCTAAGTATGCGGCAGGTATTTATTTTCTGAAAATGGAAACCGGTGGCAAAACTGAAATGCTGAAACTTATTAAAGAGTAACTGTCCTCTTCTCTATTATTGAATCAATTGAGCAAATTGAACTTGTTGTTGTATATAACAACAAGGTGTGGATGCAAAAGCTAACAGCCAGTAGCTAGCAGCCATCAGCTTGCATTTAAAACAATTCCCCCTGCTTGCCTTCTTCCTCACTTTCTTCATTCAATAAACAAATCTCTAATAAATCTTTATCGCAAAGTTTTGTACCGATGGCTTTCCATCCCATCACATCCACAAACTCTTCGAGGTTGATGGTTTGTTCGCTTGGTAAATATTTTTTCTTTCCGGTTTTTAATTTAATAATAGGTGTTCCATTCGAGGTAATCCATTCTAAATAATTGCCTTCTCCTTCTTTTATAAATTGAAATTTTGTATTCAAGGTCAACGTTTCTATTTTAAATCGTTTCGCATTGAATTGTTTTTTATCGGCATCAAAATACACGGCGCTTAATACAGCTTGTGGTTTAAATTTTTCTATCATCACCACTTTGTCTGCATCAAAACGATTCGAAAGTTCGGTATTGTTTAATGTATAGGTTCCGTCATTATACATCGTGAGTACTTTGTCATCCTCAGCAAAACTTCCGAGGTACATTCCTTTCTCGTCCATATTCAAACGACCAACCACATCATCATACCATATCTTTTTTCCGCCTAAACTCGATGTCCCTTTCATTTTCAATTTCACTCCTTTGACAGGATATTTAGTCACTTGATTTCCCATACTGCTTCGACCTTTGATGGCGAGTTCGGCAAAATCAAATTCGAATGTTTTTATTTTAGCTTTGCACGCAGCACTTAATGAAATGCCTACCAATTCGCTTTCACCATTTGGGTTCGATGTAAAATATAAGACCTTACTCTTCGGCGAACCTTTCGTCAAATCATATTCTTTGTCGCGCGTGATGCCGGTTACATTAAATCGTTTTGAATACGCAACACCAGTTTTCCCGTCAACATAAATCATATTGTAGGTGGTTCGTTCATCTGCTTTTTTAAAAATTTCAGCATGTATAATATCTTTACCAATAAACACTTTGTCGGCTACTTTTATAACTTTCATTTTGCCTTCTCTGGTAAATGCAATAATCTGATCCACATCGGCACAGTCAACAAAAAATTCATCTTTCTTTAAACTGGTTCCAATAAATCCTTCAGCTCGATTGATATAAAGTTTTGTATTGGCTATTGCAATTTCGGCGACTTGAATATTGTCAAAGATTTTAATCTCTGTTTTTCGTTCCCGGCCCTTGCCATATTTTTTTAACAACTCTTCAAAATAGGCAATCGCATATTCAACCAAATGATCTAAATGATGTTTCGTGTCTTCAATACTTTTCTCAACAGCTTTAATATGTTCATCGGCTTTAAACGAATCAAATTTTGAAATCCGTTTGATTTTAATTTCCGTCAATCGGGTAATATCATCAACTGTAATTTCCCGTCTGAAAAGTTTTTTATAAGGTTTCAATCCCTTATCTATCGCAGCTATAACACCTTCCCATGTTTCTTCTTCTTCAATGTCACGATAAATCCTCTTCTCAATAAATATTTTTTCCAACGAAGAATAATGCCAGTTATCATCTAACTCACGGAGTTTCAATTCGAGTTCTTTGCATAGCAATTCTTTGGTTTCGTCTACTGAAATTTTCAATAATTCAGTAGCTGAAATAAATCGTGGCTTATCATCAACAATCACACAAATATTAGGGGAGATACTCACCTCACAACTTGTAAATGCATACAAGGCGTCAATTGTTTGGTCTGGCGTAACACCGGTCGCCAACTGCACTTCAATAGAGACATTGGCAGCCGTTTCATCTGTTACTTTTTTTATTTTTATTTTGCCTGCATCATTTGCCTTCACAATACTTTCTATCAACGAAGGCACTGTCACGCCATATGGCACATCTTTAATGAGCAACGATTTACTATCCACCTTTTCGATATGCACACGCACACGAACTTTTCCACCTCGTTTACCGTCATTATAATTTGTCGCATCCACCATTCCCTCCGTGAGAAAATCAGGATAAAGTTCAAACTTTTTTCCTTTCAAATATTTCACACTCGCATCAATCAATTCACAAAAATTATGGGGTAGAATTTTTGTTGAAAGTCCAACCGCAATTCCTTCTGCACCTTGTGCAAGCAATAAAGGAAATTTCATGGGTAAGGTCACGGGTTCGTTTTTCCGTCCGTCATAACTCAATTGCCAATCGGTAATCTTCGCATTGAAAGCCACATCCAGTGCGAATTTCGAAAGACGTGTTTCAATATATCGTGGGGCAGCTGCATTGTCACCGGTTCGGTAATCACCCCAGTTTCCTTGCGTGTCAAGCATCAAATCTTTTTGACCAATATGAATAATGGCATCACCAATACTCGCATCACCATGCGGATGATATTGCATGGTTTGACCAATGACATTTGCCACTTTATTAAACCGTCCATCATCCATTTCTTTCAACGCATGAAGAATCCTTCGTTGCACGGGCTTCAGTCCGTCTAAGCCTGCAGGCACGGCACGTTCGAGTATCACATAACTGGCATAATCTAAAAACCAGTTTTGATACATTTCATTCACATGATTTTTATTGATGCTCTTTGCCTCATGATCAAATTCTTCAGCCATATCTTTTTTTACTAAGTGCACAAATGTAAAATATTGTGCAATGTCTTTCAATAATTTTTAGTCACATTGATTGTGAATTTTTTTTGGGGGCTAGGGGACAGTGCTGCTATTGAGCCGTGGTGGCGATGGCACCGTTTTGGCTACTGTTCTTTCTTCAGCAACGCTCCGAAAGCAGATCAGCGTTGAATTTGAAAAGTAGAAATACATTTTTTATAAGTGTCTTATCTCGAAGAACGCCATTCCCACATTTTCACATTTTCAAATTCCCACATTTTCAAATTAATTCCCTATTTTGTGCATCTAAAAATTTCAACATGCGCAGCATTTATTCACTTGCTTTCTTATTTATTTTATCTGTTAGTATTTCACAAGCCCAATCTTCATTAACACCCGAAACACTTTTAAGCTTGGGTAGAGTGAGTGCGAAAGGGCTCAGTAAAGATGGGAGTGTATTTTATTATAGTGTCGCAATACCATCAATGGACGAAAATAAAAATAAAACAAAATTTTATGCCATGCCGGCTAATGGTGGTAATGCCA
>JANNYV010000284.1:0-5700 GCA_031410275.1 Bacteroidota bacterium | reverse complement strand
TATTGGGCTAAGTGCAATAGTTTTCATTTTTTCAGCCATTCAAAAAGATTTTCTTAACGCCATTTTTCTAAGGTCAGCAAAATACATTTTTCCCTATGAAGAAATGTAGCGAAAATTTGAAATACACACAAATACACGAAGAAATATGTAGTGCCCTGTTCATCTTGAAAGTACGAATGTGTGAGGGATCGCAGCGAAAATCCTCCCGCTGCTTTGAGCGGGAGATTGCAGCGAAGAGCCCGGCCCGAGGCTTTGCGAGGGACACACCCAAGTAAACTGTAACCCTCCTGTTTATTATCTATACCAATCCTTCGCGTATCAAATCATGAATATGCAACATACCAATATAGCTGTCGTTGTCGAGCACGACCAATTGCGAAATATTATTTGCTCTCATTAAGTTAAGTGCATTTATTGCCAACTCATCTGACTGAATTGTTTTTGGCGATTTGTTCATAATATCTTTTGCATGTAGCGAAGAAAAATCGGTGTGTGATTCAAGCATACGGCGAATATCACCATCCGTGATAATGCCGGTTAAAGCAGATGTTGCTGTTAACACTGCGGTAGAGCCAAGACGTTTACTCGTAATTTCAATAATCACCTCTTTTATATTGGAAGACTCATTTACTTTCGGCACTTGATTTAGTTTGCACAAATCATTTACCTTTAAATATAATTGTTTACCCAATGCGCCTCCGGGGTGAAATTTTGCAAAGTCACCCGGCGTAAAGCCTTTCAGCTTTAGTAAGCAAACTGCCAATGCATCACCCATCACAAGTTGCGCTGTTGTGCTACTGGTAGGCGCTAGATTATTTGGGCAAGCTTCTGTATCGACTGTGCAATTGATAAAATAATTGGCTTCGCTTGCCAAAAATGAATGAGCATTTCCGCAAAGCGCAATAAGTTTGTTGCCAAAATTTTTAATGAATGGAACCAGTACTTTTATTTCAGGGCTTTCACCACTTTTCGAAATCAGAATAGCAATATCATTTGCTTGCATCATACCCAAATCGCCATGAATGGCATCTGCCGCATGTAGAAAAATAGCCGGCGTGCCGGTACTGTTTAAAGTAGCTACAATTTTTTGTGCAATGATGGCACTCTTGCCAATGCCGCTAATAACCACTCTTCCTTCACAAGTATGAATCGCTTCTACCGCTTCTGCAAAGGAGGCATCCACAAGAGATGAAAGGTTTTCAATGGCAGATTTCTCTATAGCAATTGTTTCGTGTGCGGTTTTTAGAATGAGTTCCTGATTCAAGAAAATAATATTTTTACAAAACTAAGAATTTAGCACAAAGTATTTGGAACAAAAATTATAGATGTGACGATATAAAAGAATACAACTTATATATGTTCCAGCTTTTGTATTTATGATGAATGGCTTATAAATATTATATAAAATTGCTGCTGAAAATTATATATTTGTGAAAAGAATTCAAGGATGAAAAAATATATACTCTTTTTGTTGATTCTTTTTTCAAAAAGTTTTTATTTAAATGCCCAATCTGATAGCCAGCCTGATTCGAATGCAAAGAAAAAGCATCGAGTGAATGTTTCAGGAGTCTTGCAGGTTCATTACCTTAATGAGTTCAATACAAATGGAGATACCGTCCGTGACCCTGATGGCTTTCGTATTTTAAGAGCACGTCTGATATTTGAAGGGGATATCAATCATTATATTTCATATCAGGTAATGATAGATCCTCGTGCACCCGAACAAGGAGGTATATTACGAGACGCCTACATGGCATTTCATCTGATAAAAAATCAGGAAATTCGTGCTGGTCAACAGAAAACGCAATTCGGTTGGGAAAACACGGAGTCTATAACGAGTTTATACACTGTTAACCGCGCTGAAATGTCGGACGGTGTTTCGCGTGGAGAAAATCTTCGCGATATTGGTCTTGGATTATTGGGGCATATTAAGCTCAATAAATATTTTCGGATTGAAGATGCAGTAACCTTTACAAATGGAACACGATTGAATGTTGCAGGCCCTTATGATTTCAATACAAAAAAAGCCTTATGGGGAAGAGTAGGGATGCGATACAAAAAAAATAATTTTATTTTCAGTGCCGGTGGTTCATTTGGATATGGTGGGTTACGATATTTGGGTGATAATATCGTTGACCCTATTGATGATGTGTATGCTGATTTTAATCGTGCTGGTGTGGATATACAGTTTGAACACCCTTGGTTTTTTCTTGCCGGAGAATATGCATTAGGAACAGATAAAGTAAAGGATACCTTGTATGCAGAGCCCATGGGTTATCAGGTTTTGTTTGCACTAAAAACAAAATGGAAAGCAGGTCCGCTTGTTAGGTACGATGTGTTTGAAGACGATTGGAAAGTATTTACCGCAGGCGCATATTATGGTTTGCCAAAAGATAAATTCAGGGTACTTATCAATTATATTTTCAGGAAAAAAATAACTGATATTCCCGGTGGGCATGATGACAGGCTATATATTCAGGGGCAAATCCGTTTTTGAAAAGATTTAAATTAATGAATAAAATTATCCGCTTCCTGTTATTAATTTCTTTCACTTGTAACTCAGCGTCAGCCCAAATGCTTTCTAATCTATTCGGAAAAATTGTTGAGCAATCTACAAATGAACCCATGCAGTTTGTGCATGTGGCCTTATATCATCCATCTGACAGCACACTTGTTTCAGGCGTTGTGACTGATAAAAATGGATCTTACTTATTTACCAATGTGCTTGAAGGGAACTATTATCTTCAAATAAGTTTCATCGGCTTTAAAACAGTTAAAACCGCAGGGTTTATTGTCAATGCTTCGTCACAAAACGATAAAGGTGTAATCGCAATTAGCGCATCCAATTCACTATTGAATGATGTAGTTGTTAGCGGCGAAAAATCTATGATCGAAACTTCTATTGATAAAAAAATATATAATGTAGGAAAAGATATAATGAGTACTTCCGGTTCCGCAAGTCAGGTACTTGAAAACATTCCTTCTATTTCAGTAAGTGTAGATGGGAATGTGAGTTTAAGAGGTTCAACAAATGTTACTATTCTTATCAACGGCAGGCCATCTTCTTTGATGCGTGTAAACAGTGCCGCAGCATTACAACAAATTCCTGCCAATACAATTGAGCGAATTGAAATTATTACAAATCCATCTGCAAAGTATAAACCGGATGGTACGGCAGGAATCATAAATATCGTTTTGAAAAAAGGAGTGAAAGAAGGATTCAATGGAACTTTCACCGCCAATATCGGAAATGATACCCGGTATAACTCAACCCTTACATGCAATTACAGACCAGGAAAAATAAATGTATTTGGCAGTTATGGCTTCAGGCATGATAGCCGTTTACGCACTTCCACTGATTTTAGAATTATAAATGATACAACTGAAAATATAGTTGGGAAGTATGACTATATCAACATTGCTCATTATAAACCCCAATCACATACATCAAATATCGGTGCCGATTATTTTATGAATAATAAAAACAAGTTTGGCATTTCAGGAAATTATTTTTTAATGAAATTTCTTCGGAATGAAGATGCAGCCACCTCTATTATTGACAGTACGGGTCTGACCACCACTGATTTTAAACGCAACAGGCAAGATAAGGAGTATGAATGGGAGAAAGAACTATCGGCTTACTACGAACATACATTTAGTAAAGAAGATCATACTTTGAATGCTGAATTAAATTTGACGAAGCATTACGAGGAAGAAAACAATGCATTTACCCAGTTGTATCGCATTCCTGCACAACAAAATTCTTACAACAATACCTTGATTCGTCAATGGGAAAATGCAGGCGAAGCGCTTATTGAATATACAAATCCCCTTAGCGAAGATATTGAAGTGGAAGCAGGATATTCATTGGAATGGATTCATCAGGATTTTGATTTTTACGGAGAATACTTGCATGCTAACCAACATGATTGGATTAAAGACACAGGCAAAACAAACCGGTTTATATTTAGTCAAATGATTCACGCAGGCTATTTTACTTACAAGCATTCAATAGAAGATTTCGGAATTGAACTTGGTTTGCGTGGAGAAAATGCAATCATAACATCGAATCTTATTAACCTCGATTCAATAGTGAAACAGACCTATTTTAAACTTTATCCAACTATCCACTTGTTGTATGAAGTAAGTAACAAATCAGAATTTCAATTGAGTTACAGCAAGCGGGTAAATCGTCCCGAAGGAGATGAGCTCAATCCATTTCCTGAATATGATGATCCTAGGAATTTGAATGCAGGGAATCCATTTATTAAACCCGAACAGATTCATTCAATTGAATTTGGGTATGTATATAAGAATGATACGTTCGCCATTGTGCCAACATTATTTTACAGATACACCTATGATGGTTTTGCAGAAGTAAGTAAATATATAAATGATTCTACCTTACTCACCACATTTGAAAATCTTGCGAGTGAACAATCCGCAGGGCTTGAATTAATTTTTTCGTGGAGCTTCAAAAAAAAATGCAATTTGAATCTTAGCAGTACTATTTTTTACAATAAAATTGATGCATCAAATTTGGGATATAACAATAACAAATCCGCCTTATCAGGGAAATTCAAATTAGGAGTTAATATTAATTTTACCAAAACTTCGGCTATGCAATTCACAGCAAACTATCGTTCTTCAGAACTTACGCCACAAGGAAAGGTATTACCCGGATATTCTTTAAACGCAGGTTTGAAGCAAGATGTGTTCAAACGAAGAGCTTCTTTGCTATTAACTGTATCTGATGTGTTGAATTCAATGCGATGGGAAAGTGAAATCAATACACCCCTTTTGTATCAAAAAACAACAGGTAAACGCAAATCGCAAATTGTGTATCTTGGATTTACATACCGTTTTGGAAAAATGACTAACAAAACGGGTGATGACTTGAAATTCGACGAACAAAAATAAGAGGTGCTAATACCTTACGTATTCGTAAGCCAATTTGCATCAAAAGAGGGAATATTCAATCTTCCCCTACTGTCATCAGGCATCCGACAAATCATATCCAACATCCACATTGGATATTAAGTGACTCTTCTTTATATCTCAAATAAATTACTACTTTTACCCCACAGAAAAAACATTATGTCCTCATCTATTTTACTCTTCTTTGTCCTTGCTTATTTTGTACTTCTGTTGGTGGTGGCTTATTTCACTTCTAGAAAAAGCAATAATGAATCCTTTTTTATTGGCAACCGAAATTCTAATTGGATGTTGGTTGCCTTTGGTATGATAGGCACCTCATTAAGCGGCGTGACTTTTGTGAGTGTACCCGGAACGGTTGGCAGCAATGGATTTCAGTACTTTCAAGTGGTGATAGGTTATTTTATTGGTTACATGGTAGTGGCTTATGTTTTATTGCCTTTATATTATCGGCTGCAACTCACTTCTATTTACAGCTATCTTCAACATCGCATCGGAATGACATCGTATAAGACAGGTGCCCTCTTCTTTATTATTTCCAGAACATTGGGTGCAACAGCTCGTTTATTTCTTGTCGTGAACATTTTGCAGATTTTTATTTTAAATCATATGGGCATCCCATTCGGGGTAACTGCCTTTGTCATTCTAGCATTAATACTGTTGTATACGTTTGAAGGTGGCGTAAAAACTATTGTGTATACAGATACTTTACAAACCACATTTATGTTACTCGGTTTAGTTGTTTGCATTGTTGCCATCATCTGT
>JANNYV010000283.1:0-1922 GCA_031410275.1 Bacteroidota bacterium | reverse complement strand
GGGGTTTTATACGATTGCCACCTAATAGATCTGAAGGGTCATGCCATCCAAAGCCAAAATTGTCAACATCACCGATACGAACCATAACTTCAGCCTCCGGAGTTTTACGTACAACAACTTCTTGTTTACTCCAATCTTGATATCCTAAAGCTTCCTTACCTTGCGCATCAGACGAGGTTTGATACACTGTAAACAAAAGAAATAAGCCCGCTAAAATTTTATATTGATTCATACTAGTAGTTTTAAATGATTGAAACACTTCAATTTATAGAAGGGCAAATCTAATACTTTCTTTTTTAATTGACAACGGGTAATTCCATTCGGCTCATTTCAATTCTTTTTATTCTTTTTTGTAGCCAAGCATGTTACCAACATGCAGCCTGTGTCCTGCTGTCCGTTTCAATCTCTGCCCAAAACGGCAGAGGATTTTCACTACCATCAGGGCTAGTTCTCAGCTGCACTAACTTCATTCAACTTGGATAAAGAAAAACAAATCGTCATATACGATTTATAATGAAATAGTCGTTCTATAAAAAACATGTTTCAATTATGGCAGAAATAATTTCAAATAAAAATAAAAAAGGATCACCTCGAATTGATTTGACACCGATGGTTGATTTGGGCTTTTTGCTAATTACATTCTTTGTCTTTACATCGAGTATGAGTAAACCTAAAACGATGGATATAAAAATGCCTGCAATCGGAGGTGCGCCAACAGAGATTGCGCATCATACAGCCATGACTATCTTTTTAGTGAAAGCGCATGCCCTGTATTATTATTCGGGTATCGATGCCATGAATCATTCATATGAAAAACTGCAACAAACAACGTTTGCCAAAAATGGCATTCGAAATGCACTGATAACTCATGTAGCCAATGTGAAGAATGCATTTATTAGTGGATTAAAAGGGAGTACACAACACGATTTTCCCTTTATTATTATCAAACCCGGACGTGATAGTGAATATAGTGATTTGGTTGATTTACTTGATGAACTTACTATTGCTGGTATCCGTAATTATGCTTTAGTTGATTTGGAAAGCAAAGAAGAAAAAAGCTTAGAAAGCAAACTCTGAAAAATAATTTGAATTGCTGTACTTACGATACATAAAGCCTGCTATTAAGGCCTCGCTATTTCTTTTCCTTACGTTTTAAATAGATATACAAATTTTCGACTCTCGTTCTTGCCCAAGGTGTTTTCCGTAAGAAGGTTAAACAAGATTTTACACTCGGGTCAAATTTAAAGCAATTGATATTAATTTGATAGGCTAATTCATCCCAACCTTGTGTCTCTACCAAATAGATCATGATTTGCTCTAAGGTAATACCATGTAAAGGATTGTTTATTTGTGTTTCCATTCAAATTATGAGAAAGAGAATTAATAATAAATTGGTTCGTATTAGCTAACTACTTACTACAAACTACTTCTAAAAAGGTACATCTCCTTTGCTATCTCCTTCATCTTTTGGTTTGCTAAATTCATCCCGTTCATCCACTTCAAACTCATTGGCTTTTGATGTTCTTCGCTCAAAACCTTCTTGTATCGAGAGTTTGGGTCCTTCGCCATATTCGGCACGAATGCCGGCTTTTGGGTCTTGCATATGTTGAGGTATGATCGCAAAATCATTCGACTCAGGCATATCTTCAAACTTCTGATAATCGAGATTGGCTTTTACTTTTACAATATCTGTTTTGCCATTTCTGTGCTTGGCAATATTAATCCAAGTCTCACCGGGTATCACATCGCCGTCAGGGTTTTTTTCTAAACCGTAATAATCCGGTCGGTATAAGAACATCACCATATCTGCAACTTGCACAATGGCGCCCGATACACGAAGATCGCTAAACATTGCCATATTCGATTCATTACGCGTTTCTACACCTCTATAAAAATGTGAAAGGGCAATGATAGGAAATTCT
>JANNYV010000282.1:0-12715 GCA_031410275.1 Bacteroidota bacterium | reverse complement strand
CAAGGTTATGTACACGATATGGGTGCGGCTATGTTTGGCGGTGTAAGCGGGCATGCGGGTTTGTTTACGACAGCAAATGATTTGGCAGTCATTTTTCAAATGTTACTTAATAGTGGTGTGTATAAAGGCAAACGGTATTTTCAGAAAGCGACGGTTGATTTATTTACCGCACGAAATTCGTTTATCAGTCGACGTGGATTAGGCTTTGATAAACCGGAACCAACTGCCGGAAAATCGAGCCCTTGTACCGACAATGTATCGCTTGCAACCTTTGGTCATCAGGGCTTCACAGGTACTTGTGTGTGGGCCGATCCGCAAAACGAATTGCTTTTTATTTTCCTGTCAAACAGAACTTATCCTACTGCCGAAAATAAATTGATTACCAAACTCAATGTACGGGAGCGTGCGCAGGAGTACATCTATAATGCGATGGGTATTGCATCGAGGTATAGAAAATAGAGCATGCCACATACATCATAGTGACCTGTATTGCGGCAACGATTGTAGTGGAAAGCCCGGAGAACAGCCATTGCAGGGCTTTTTAGCATTGGCTGGCTGGGCGAGGACTTGGAACGGAAAGCGTGTGTGCCGCCCAAGATATTCTCTTCTACTTTTAGGATACGATTACCTTACTGTTTAGAATACCATACATCGGGTATGATAATTTGAAATAGTGCTACTATCTTTGCCGAAACAATTAAAAAAATTATGAAAAGGAAATTATTATTCGCATGTTTATTACTTGCGACACAAGCGACCAATGTATTTGCTCAAGGCAAAGGGAATTCTGATTATGACCCAATGGAAAAACCCAATATTGTAAAACTCAATATCAGTTCATTGGCTTATAAAAACATTTCATTGCAATATGAAAGAGTCATGGGTGAAAAAATTTCTGTAGCCTGCGGTGTACGATTCATGCCAAAAGGTTCAGTGCCTTTTACGAATACATTGGACAATGCATACAGTACAAGTGGCGATTCATCGAATGTAAATTTATCTGCCTGGAAAGCCGGAAGTTTTGCGATTACTCCTGAGTTTAGGTTTTACCCTAAGCATGCAGGTAAAGGATTTTATCTTGCGCCGTATTTAAGATATAGAAATGTGAGTGTTGATTTACCGGTAAGTTATGTTGATGACAATGGAGCTTCACAACTTGTGACTGCGAACGGAAAATTTTCGACCTTCATGGGTGGGTTAATGATAGGCTCTCAATTTAATTTTGGCAAAATGGTAACCTTAGATTGGTATATTATTGGGGTGCAATATGGTGTCACTAAAGCGAACCTTGATATTAAAAGTTCACAAACTTTGAGTGCGAATGATCAGGCAGATATCAGAGCCGATTTACAAGATCTTAAAGACGCATCTAACAATTTTAATGATATCAGTTTTGTAGTAGGTGCGAACGGAGGTAGTATCAGCGGTAAATTTGGAGCCATTGGTTTCAGAGGCTTCGGGTTAAATCTGGGTTTTAAATTTTAGAAATTCTTAGACAGTTATTTTAAAGTGCTCAATCTTATGGTTGAGCTTTTTTTATTAGAATTTATTCAGTTTAAAAACCTGTTCCGCTTCATCTATTTTAAGACTAAGTATATACATACCACTCATTAAATTTGTTGGTGAAATAGCTATATGATTCACATGTATAAAATTGGCTCTACGAATTATTTTCCCTGTAAAATCATACAGTGTATACATACCTGATGTCGCCGTTGGAAAATTGATTTTTGCATCGCCTGCATTTTCGGCAAAGCCCTTTGAATTGACCAATTGAATTTTATTATTCTCAACGATGTCTGCAATTCCAACAGGTTTGCAATTCGCATCAAAAATATGCTTCGCTTGAAAGTGGTTGCAAAGAACATTTGTGTGTATACCCCCAAACAAAAGAGTATCTGATTGTAACACATACGAAGCTGCTTCAGGCAAGGTGGTATTATTCGTAAAAAAATGAAGTGATTCAAGCATTAATTTATCAGTTACTATATTTCCTAAGTCCGTCCAAATGCCACTCATAGCACAATTCCAAATTTCACCGACTGCATAAAAACTCGCCGATGTGGATGGATAATTATTTGTTGTTGCGGCTGTTCGTCCACCCCAAACAGGACCATCCCAATTAAAAACATTTTGCCAATTATACGGCTTAATCGCTCTTGTATAGGAGGTGGCAAAATAATCGGCTAGTCCTTCATCGAGACCGGAGCGTTCGAATGACATGGTTGAATTATTATTAGCACTCCAACTCACACCATGGCAATATTCATGTATAATCACATCCGCATCTTCCGCATCATCTACACCACCGGGACCATAAATAACATTCGCATTTCCGCCGTTTCTATTGAAGACCGAATTGTCTGCACCAAACTGTCCATGCGTGTCTACAATCAATTGTATATCCATTAAGGTATCATAACCTAATGAAGAAATGTAATTGTGAAAGTTGGTGATATGATAAAACGCATTGGCATCTTCAAAGCCACTTTGACTTCTATCAAATAAAAAATCAGGTGTCAACGATGTTGCTGCCAAGGTATTTGGAGCTTCGATATCATCAATTTTTGCATATTGATTTTCGAGATAAAATGTGTTATTGCTGTTGTCGAATGTTGCCTGTACCGTAGTTGAAAAATAAGCGGGACCAAACCATGTATCGTTTGCATCATTATTATCGATATGAATACCACCATACACCAAACTCAACGCTGTCAAGGGGTCGGGATTAAATACTTTTACATTCACCAGCGTATCTATATTGATATGCCTGGCATTGTCATACTCTGCAACTTTATTTCCGTCTATATCTAATACCAATGTTTTATCTGACGTTTTATTCCATGCATTGACTTCAAGCACGATACTCACTTTCTGTTCGTCATATTGTATTTTAAATTCTTGCGAATTGATCACAGTTCCGGGTCCCCAATAATGATTGATGTAATCCACTTTATTTAATTGACTCCAAATAAAAATATCATCTTGCGGGTTAAAATTTGAAAGGGTTGATGCATCAATTCCTTCTCTTTTTATAGACACAATATTTCCGAGATTATCTGTATTTACATTGATCGTTGAATTAAGTAAAAGAATTTGTTTGTATTCGATATCAAATGTAAAATGCCGTGACACCTTTGTTTTGTGTTGCGATGATAAACTTAATTGAATATCATTGTTATCTAAATCATGAAAATAGTTTTTCAAGAATAAATTAATCTCCATTTCATTTATTTGTTTTAACTGATAATGCGGGTAAAACAAGCCTTCCGTAGTTTGTGCAAAACCGGATGCAGCGATAAATACTAAAATAATAAGGATTCCTTTTTTCATTAATTAAAAGTAAGAATTTATTTTCGTTCTAAGTGAAATGCCAATGAATATGATTGTGGACGAGTTTCGCGGCTATGTTGTTTGCGAATTCTACTAATGAGACCGTTTCAAAACCTTCAGCAATATCATAATAAAGTCAATTCACTTAATTTTCTAAATAC
The DNA here is from genome assembly GCA_031410275.1 of Bacteroidota bacterium. Taxonomy (GTDB): domain Bacteria; phylum Bacteroidota; class Bacteroidia; order Chitinophagales; family Chitinophagaceae; genus OLB11. Next base: position 9,221 of record JANNYV010000282.1, on the reverse strand, counting down.
TAACTACTCATATCTCATATCTCCTCCTTACTTTTGCCGCATGAATAAAAATCTGATTTATTTACTGCTTGTATTAGTACTCGGGGCTCTTACCTACTATTATGTTTATCGTGAGCCCGGGCAAGACTTCAGTAAGAACGAAGCAAATTTTACAGTAAAAAATATTGATGCGATTAAAACTATTTTTCTTACGGATCCAAACGGAAATAAAATTAAATTGACCAAACCAAAAGATGAATGGATAGCCAATGACAGTATTGAAATTGTGCAAAGTGCCGCGAAGGATTTATTGGAGGCATTACGCGATCAACGGCCTGTGCAACCTGTGAGGCTAGGTTCTCATGATGAGGTGATCACAGAAATGAGCAGCGACAATACCAAAGTAGAAATTTATACCGATGAAGGAAAAACAAATACATTTTATGTCTCCCGGAAGCAATCGCCAAACAATTTGACGTATATGTTGACCGAAGGAGCCAAACGTCCTTATGTAGTAAGGCTTCCAATACAAAATACATTTTTGGGAATCCGTTATTCAACCGATATGAATAACTGGCGTTCGAGAAAAATACTACATGCGAAGGCAGATGAAATTGAAATGATTGATGTGACGTATAAAGATTCCACCCAATATTCATTTCATTTAATTAATAAAAAAGGGAGCACCCCCGTATTAACAGGAAATCAAACCATTGCAAAACCACTGAATATAAAACGTGTGAATACTTATTTAGGTTTATGGGATAGCATTTATTGTCTGGGTTTTGAAATTCGAAACAGAATAAAAGATACTATTATAACCAACGGACACGTATTGGCGACAGTCAGTATAAAAAAAATAAATGCTCCGTTACAAACATTGGTGATTTATTTTAAACCACTTTCGAAGGGCACGAAAGGAATTTTAAATGTCGGAAAAGAGCAATATGATTTTGATGCTTTTATGGGGTTTTTAAATAACCGGGATTTGATTGTGATGACAAGAAAATATACGCAAATTATGTTGAGGTCTTTTCCTGAGTTTTTTGAAGAAGAAAAGAAATAAGGAAAAAGAACTCTCGCATCAACCAAGAAAATTTCCCGAACATCGAACATCGAACACCGAACATCAATTATCTCCTATATTTGCAACACCATGAACAAAGACACACTTAGTTATTTAATTTTCATCATTGCTTTAGTTGTTTCATTTGCGCTTGACCTTTTTGTATTCAGTAAAAAAAACAAAGAGGTAAGTGTAAAAAGTGCTAGTTATCAATATCTTTTTTGGGTCTCGGTTGCCTTGGGGTATTTTGTGTATCTGCTTCTCGAGTACAATCATACAACTGCCATCAATTATTTGTCGGCCTATTTCATGGAAATGTCATTGTCTATTGATAATATTTTTGTGTTTGTATTGATATTTACATCGCTTCAAGTTCAGAAACAAAATATCGGGCGGGTATTGATGATAGGCGTGATATTGGCTATTCTATTCCGGATTATTTTTATTGCCATCGGCATTGCGTTAGTCTCACAATTTCATTGGATCCTTTACATTTTCGGCGCTATTTTAGTTTACACTGGGTTCAAACTATTTTTTGGGAATCAGGAAGAAGAAACTGATGTAAGAGATGGAGCTGTATATAAATTTATCCGTAAATATTTACGTTATACTGATATTGAACCCGATGGGAAAATGATGGTTCAAAAAGATGGCAAAGCATATTTTACTAAATTATTTTTGGTGGTATTAATGATTGGTATTACTGATATTATTTTCGCGCTCGATTCAATACCTGCCGTGTTTGCAATTACTACAGATAACTTAGTCGTATACTCCTCTAATATTTTTGCGGTGCTTGGATTAAGGGCCTTGTTTTTTATTGTTCAAAAAATGGCTGACAAATTTGATTATTTGCAACAAGGCATCGCCATTGTATTGATTTATATCGGCGCCAAAATGTTTTTAGATTTGATTCATATTTCAGTACCGATTTGGGTTTCATTAGCAGCTATTGTAGTTTGCATCGGCGGCTCTATTTTATATTCATTACATCACAACAGAAAACACAGTAAATTAGAAAAATCAAATGATTAAGGCGAGTGAAATAGATCTTGTTGTTAAAGGGAAATTACTTTCTTCAGGGGCCGATTTTGTGATCGATAATCTCCTGCTCGATAGCCGGAAAATAGCCCATCCTGCTTCTTCGTTGTTTATTCCTTTGGTCACCAATAAACGTAATGCACATGAGTTTATCGACGATGTATATGAAGGTGGTGTCCGATGTTTTTTGGTGAGTGAAGATATTGATACGAAAAAATATAAAGGTGCATGGTTTATCAAGGTTGAAAACACCTTATCTGCTTTACAACATTTAGTTGCATGGCATAGAGCAAAATTTTTGATTCCGGTCATTGGTGTTACGGGTAGTAACGGAAAGACAATTGTAAAGGAATGGTTGTATCAATTATTGGAATCAGATTATAAAATTATTCGAAGTCCAAAAAGTTTTAATTCACAAATTGGGGTGCCGCTTTCAGTTTGGGAATTAAAACCCGAACATACCTTAGGCATTTTTGAGGCCGGCATTTCACAAGCCGGTGAAATGGATAACCTCGAAAAAATAATTAAACCAACGATTGGTATATTCACTAATATCGGCGAAACACATAACGAAGGTTTTTTAAATACACGACATAAAATAAATGAGAAGCTCAATTTATTTAAAAATGCTTCGACAATTATTTATTGCAAAGACTATCATGAGTTGAATGATTGCATCGTTCAGTTTTCGACCCAACTAAAACACAATATCGATCAGGATCTTCAACTTATCAGTTGGAGCAAAAAAGGTGAAGCCGATTTATTGATTCTTTCGATTAAAAAAGAAAATGCGCATTCCGTTATTCAAGCTATTTACGAAGGCAATGAAATCGCTATTCAAATTCCTTTTATTGATGATGCCTATATCGAAGACAGTATTCATTGCTGGCTTACCCTGCTGTTTCTGAAAGTGCCGTACGAAATAATTGCGCAACGGATGCAAAAATTGGTCCATATTGCCATGCGGCTCGAATTGATGAAAGGTATCAACAATTGTACTATCATTAATGATTCGTATAATTCAGATGTATCGTCATTCGCCATTGCGCTTGATTTTCTGACACAGCAAAATCAACATGAGAACAAAACAGTTATTCTTTCCGATATTTTGCAAAGTGGCCGTGATAATGAATTGTATGATGAAGTAGCCGAGTTACTCAAACAAAAAAAGATTAAACGATTAATTGGTATTGGTGATTCTATTTACAGAAATAAAAGTGTATTTCGTGTCAACAGAAAATTAAATTCTACGTTTTATAAAACAACAGACGAGTTTTTAAATTCAATTGACACCACCTCATTTGAAAATGAAAGTATCCTTATTAAAGGAGCACGAAAATATGAATTTGAAAAAATAGCGAAACGACTCGAAGACCGGATTCATCAAACTGTGATGGAAATAAATTTAAATGCCTTGGTTCAAAACCTCAATGTATATAAATCGTTACTTCAAAAGAATACAAAAATTATGGCCATGGTGAAAGCTTTTTCGTATGGCAGTGGTAGTTTTGAAGTAGCCAATAAATTACAATTTGAAGGAATTGATTATTTGGCTGTGGCCTACACAGATGAAGGAATTTTGCTTCGTAAAAATGGCATTGAATTGCCTATGATGGTGATGAATGCCGATGATAATACATTTGATTTATTAATTGAATGGAATCTTGAACCTGAGATTTACAATATGCGCACCCTGCAAAAAATATTGCAAACTGCACAGGATGCCGATAAAATAAATTATCCAATCCATATCAAATTAGATACCGGTATGCATCGGCTCGGATTTGAACCCGAAGAACTTGATGCGCTCATTGATATATTGCTTGCGCATAAAGAACTGAAAGTAACCTCTGTCTTTTCACATTTATCAGGCAGTGAAGAACCCGAGTTAGATGAATTTACAAAAGTACAAGCGATCTTGTTTAAACGAATGGCCGCTATCATGAAGGAAAAACTTGGATATAATTTTGATATGCATCTTTGTAATTCATCAGGCATTGTTCGTCATCCGGAATTACATTTTGATATGGTGCGACTTGGGTTAGGGTTATATGGCATTGACGGAAGTAGTATAGTCGGTAAACAACTAAAAAATGTGAGCCGCTTAAAAACAATTATTTCGCAAATAAAACATGTGCCGGTTTCCGATACAGTGGGTTATAATCGCAAGGGAATTTTAAAACGTGATACAATTATTGGAACTGTTTGCGTCGGATATGCCGATGGCATTCCGCGAAGGCTTGGGAATGGTGTTGGACGAATGTTGATTAACGGCAAACTGGCTCCCATCATAGGTAATGTATGTATGGATATGTGCATGCTAGACATAACAGACATCCCTGAAGTAAGCGAAGGAAATACGGTGATTGTATTTGGTGAAGAGCTTCCGGTAACAGAATTAGCCGCTTGGGCCGGAACCATTTGTTATGAAATATTAGCCGGTATTTCGCAACGAGTAAAACGGGTATATTATGAAGAATAATATTTTTAACTGCTCTTTTCTAACAGTGCGGGAAGCGTGAGGGATAGCAGTGGAAATCCTTTTTTTGCAACGCTGGCAGGGTTCTAAGCGCAATCACATTTAACCCTGCCAGCGTTAAGCAAAAAAGATTGGAACGGATAGCCCGACCCTGAAGCAGGCCCGTTGACAAATTCCTACTCGTTCAAATCAAATGAAAATTTTCTTTGTCAATGGGGTGCTTCAGGGGCACGCCCAACTGACCGAAGGGTAATTTATTGTGGCTCCATTTTTTTTCTCAACGCTTCCCTTCCGTTTGCTATCCATTCTGCTTTTAAAATACTTAATACAATACTGTCTCTTCTGTCGCCATCGGGTTTTATTGTATGACTTCGCAAAATGCCTTCTACCACACAACCGATACTTTTCATAGCGGCAATACTTCGAAGGTTATTATTATCAGCTCTAAATTCGACGCGTTCGAACTGCATTGTATCAAATGCAAATTGAAGTAATAAAAACTTACAATGTTTGTTGAGACCTGTACCATGAAATTTTTTTCCATACCAAGTAAATCCTAATTGGGTTGTTGCATGCATACATTGAATATCATAAAACCTAGTGCTTCCTGCATAGCTGTTTGCTTGTTTATCGAACACAATAAACGGATATTCTTTTCCTTCTTCTCTGGCTTTCAAAGCCACTTCGATATAATGGATAAGGCCTTCCTTTCCAATCGCCGGCATAGACGAAAATTTCCAAAGATCATGTTCATTCATTGAAAAGTGGAGTAGGTTTTCGACATCACTCAGAGTCAAAGGGCGAAGTATAACACGGTCATCTTCTAGTATATAATCGGCGTTAAAATCAAAATTCTTCATGGTTATAAAATTAATTTTTATAGCTAATCCATCTAAAAAAGCGAAGATAATACTTCCTAATATTGTGTATCCATTTTTCAATAAAATGAATATCTTTGCCACATTGCATGAATCAGGGAATTGTACATAAAAGCCTTAGTGCGCTTCGCTCTCAACAAAAGAAAGCATTTGCGGTGTTGGTAGATCCTGATAAGGTTTCTATTCCGCTGATTGCCCGTATTGCATCATTATGTAATGAAGCCTTAGTAGATTATGTATTTATTGGCGGCAGTTTAATGGTTTCACAACATTTAGATGAATGTATACAATCCTTTACCGCAAATAGCGACATCCCGGTCATTTTGTTTCCTGGAAGCCCTTCACAAGTGAGCCGTTATGCAGATGCCTTATTTTATTTGACATTAATTTCAGGTCGCAATGCAGAATTATTAATTGGTGCTCATGTGGTTTCAGCACCGATGGTGAAAGCAAGCGGACTTGAAATTATTTCGACAGGTTATATGGTTATTGATGGTGGTGCAGCGACCACTGTTTCATATATGAGTCACAGTGCGCCTATTCCGCATGACAAAGATGACATTGCATTATGTACTGCGATGGCCGGTGAAATGCAAGGCAAACATGTCTTGTATATGGATGCGGGAAGTGGCGCCAAACGCCCGATCAGTGAAAGCATGATACAAAAAGTTTCATCAAATATTTCTATCCCATTGATAATCGGCGGTGGTATTACAGAACCGGAGAAAGCATACTTAAATTGTAAAGCAGGTGCCGATGTAATTGTTGTTGGCAATGCTATTGAGAAGGATAGTTCGCTTATCAAAGAAATTTCTTCGGCGGTACATCACAGCAATGTAAATGTGTAATGCTATACATAAATTTTGTATTTTTACTTTATAAAAAAAATGGGAAGTCTTGTCAAAATATTACCACGATATACCTACGATGATTATTGTCATTGGGAGGGAAAATGGGAAATCATTGATGGCATTCCTTATGCGATGGCACCGGCTCCAAGTCATGGACATCAGCATGTTTCATCTAATTTGTCGTATGAGTTTGAACTTGCATTAAGATCAATTGCTTGTCAACATTGTAAAGTATATCAACCCATCGATTATTTAGTAGATGAAAATACTATTCTTCAACCCGACTTGCTTATTATATGTAAACCTATATTAGGGAAGATACTAGACTTTGCTCCCGATTTAGTTGTTGAAATACTTTCTCCTTCAACTGCTTTAAAAGATAGAAACACTAAATTTGATATTTATGAATCACAGTGTATTCCTTATTATATTATTATTGATAACCAAACCAAAACGGTAGAGATTTATAAACTCAAGAATAAAAAATATAATTTGGAAAAAACCGATCAAGATAAAACATATACATTTGAACTTGGGAAAAAATGCAACCCTTCCGTTCTACTGAATTCCATTTGGGAGTAAGATTAAATGAGAATAAAAATTCAATTCAAATATTTAATGTTCCTGAACTATTTTTGTCTCCTCAATTAATTTTTATGAGTAATACCGAATGGCCACTTTGGGAAGTTTTTGTCAGAAGCAAAGCCGGCTTAGATCACAAACATGTAGGCAGTTTGCATGCCTCTGATGCACAAATGGCGATTGAAATGGCTCGCGATGTGTATACACGCCGACAGGAAGGCATTAGTATTTGGGCCGTAGAGAGTGCCAATATTCATGCATCAAATCCTGAAGACTCCGATGCTTTTTTCGATCCGATGAATGATAAGGTATATCGTCACCCGACATTTTATGATTTGCCTGATGAGTTGAAACACATGTAGGCCATTCTTTTCTCAATTAATTTTTTATACAATATGAATCAATCACTCATTCAATATATTCTTCATCTTGCTGATAACAGTTTTATTTACGGACATCGCCTAAGCGAATGGTGCGGTCATGGTCCGGCGCTTGAAGTAGATATGGCCTTGTCGAATATTGCCCTAGACAGTATAGGTGCTGCAAGAAGTTTTTATCAATATGCCGCCCGCATTGAAGGCGATGGCAAAACAGAAGATTCCTATCCATACTTTAGAGATGTGAGAGAATGGAGAAATGTATTATTGGTAGAATTACCCAAAGGTAATTTTGCGGAAACAATTGCACGCTCACTTTTTTTTGATGCTTATCAGTTTCAATTTTATACAGCCTTAATGAAAAGCACTGATACGCAGTTAGCAGCTATCGCTGAAAAATCGTTGAAGGAAGTGACCTATCATTTGCGTTTTAGCAGTGAATGGGTGATTCGCTTGGGAGATGGAACTGAAGAGAGTAAACAAAAAATACAACTAGCTATTTCAAAATATTGGGATTATGCCGGTGAACTTTTCAGCGCAAGCGATATTGAAAAAGAAATGATTGAAAAAGGAATAGCGCCTGATATTTCGTTGTTGAAGACAGCTTGGGAAAAAACAATTTCAGATACTTTAGAGGAAGCGACGCTCTCTTACCCATTGAGAGCAGAAGGTGCATGGTTTCAGAGTGGTGGTAAAAAAGGAATTCATACTGAGCATATGGGATTTATTTTGACTGAAGTTCAATTCATGCAAAAATCATATCCCGGAAGTGAATGGTAGGGATTCGATGTTTGATGACCGATGATATTCGATGACCGATGTTCGATGTTTGGGGAATTTGTCTTGGTTCTTAGTTGTTGGTTTTGTTCATGTTAACTTAGTTCTCTCATATATTCGTAACTCGTAACTCAATAACCCACTAACCCAAATAACCACTAACTCACTAACACACTAACTCAATAACACACTAACTCCCTATGTTTCCATCCGATCTCGACATCGCTCAAAATGCGCCCATTCAACATATCAAAGACATTGCCGAAAAAATTGGCATCTCGAATGATGATTTACAATATTATGGGAAAAATAAAGCAAAGCTTCCGCTTGAGTTAATTGATGAAGAAAAAATAAAAAAAGCAAAACTCATATTAGTTTCCGCTATCAATCCCACACCTGCGGGTGAAGGAAAGACCACTGTTTCTATCGGACTCAATGAAGGTTTAAATAAAATAGGAAAGAAAGCGATAGTCGTTTTACGTGAACCATCACTCGGCCCTGTCTTTGGTATCAAAGGAGGTGCGGCAGGGGGCGGATATTCGCAAGTAATTCCAATGGAAGATATTAATTTGCATTTCACAGGAGATTTTTCTGCGATTGAAAAAGCAAATAATTTATTATCTGCATTGATTGATAATAATCTTCAAAACAAACAACATAATTTAAATATAGATCCCCGCACCATCAAATGGAAACGTGTGATGGATATGAACGACCGTGCTTTGCGGCATATCATTATTGGTATTGGCGGCACCGCAAACGGTATTCCTCGTGAAGATGGGTTTAATATTACCCCGGCTTCCGAAGTGATGGCCATCCTTTGCATGTCGAAAGATATTGACGATTTGAAACAGAGACTCGCCAATATTTTTATCGGTTTTACATTTGAAAAGAAGCCAATTTTTGCAAGAGATTTAAAAGCTGAAGGAGCCATGGCACTCTTATTAAAAGATGCCATCAAACCAAATCTTGTGCAAACACTAGAAGGCAATCCTGCCATTCTTCATGGAGGCCCATTTGCCAATATTGCACAAGGAACCAATACAATTTTGGCAACTAAAATGGGATTATCATTGGGCGACTATGTAGTGACAGAAGCAGGCTTTGGTGCCGACCTTGGCGCCGAAAAATTTATGAATATCAAATGCGGTTATGGTAATTTATCACCCGATGCGATTGTATTAGTTGCTA
>JANNYV010000281.1:0-1851 GCA_031410275.1 Bacteroidota bacterium | reverse complement strand
TCCTTCAAGCGTTTTATACCACCATTCATTATAAATTTTTGTATAGTTATATGTGGGAACATTTTGCTGAAATTTTTTGCCGGGATGCCTGCTTAATAATATTTCATCAAATTTATATAATTGACCAAACTGGGTAAACCTTGCTTTGCGCAGTAATTTTTTTAGCACTTTTAATTGTTGCCTCCGTGCATCGCTCACAGGTAAGTTTAATGCCTTTGCTAAATATGCAGGAAGCTTGATATCGAAAATGGCCATTAATACTGAATTGTTATGTGCTACAAATATAGTTAATGAAGGCGATGATTAAACCCCATTAAAGCTTTGTAGTTAAATGTATTAAAAATTTTCTGTGTATTTAATTATTACAAATCTGTAAATGCTCTACAAGCGTTTAAGATAATCAGCTACAATTTTATACGAAATAATATTTCATTAGCGTCCTAATATAATCAGAACATATTTAATTGGTTATGCGGTGGTTCTTTGACATATTGTATTAAAGCGTCCTCAAACAGTTGATTTAATGGAGTTTTGGTAATCAATGTAATGCTCAATATTTGTAATATTTGGTATTGTGTAAGTGGGGTTTTCAATTTTTGTTTTACAAGTGCTATTGTTACAAAAGTTATTATTGCAACATAAATTTGCACCCTAACAGCATTTTCTGAATGCCCCCAAAATGACTTTACTTTTAAATGTTGTTTTATCCATTTAAAGAACAATTCTATTTTCCATCGGTGCTTATAGAGCATTGCTATTTGTAATGGAGTTATTTCAAAATTGTTAGTTAAAAAGATAAACTGCTTATTGCTTTCCTTATCATAATATTTTACTCTTCTTAGCTTATCAGGATATTCTTTGGCTGCATAATAGTTTACGAGTTTTACGGTTTGGTCGTATAAAACACCTGTGGTTTTATCTACTTTGGCAGAATAAATTCTCTTGCATTTCATGTTTGTTTTAGCCCTCGTAACAAAATAAGCTTCTTGAGTATTTATAGCAAATAATCGTAGATAATCAACAAAACCTCTGTCCATTATATAGAATCCTTTTGGCTCAAAAGTGATAAGATCAAGTACATTCACTTCATGTACTTTTCCGTCTGTAATATTTACGTAGCAAGGGATTTCAGTTTTTAAATCTAAGACAGTATGAAGTTTTATTGCTCCTTTCTGTTTCCTGAATTTTGCCCACCAAAATATTTCTAAACATAAATCAATGGTTGTGGTATCGACTCCATAAATAGCATTAAACTCAAAATCAACAAATGCTTCGTTTGGTAAAATATTTTTTCTTGCCTCTGCAATTAGAAAATAAGCAAAATCTGCAAAAATTCTCCAATCTCTCTTTTCATTTGCATGTGCTAAATTAGATTTTGAAATGCTATTACCAATACCAAGGTGATACCATTTGTGCTTTTGTGTTTGGAGGCATAAAACCAAATCACTCAGGCTTTCTCTATTCGATAATTGTCCAAACATCAAACAAAGCAATTGATGCCAACAAGTGTATTCTTTTACTTTGTAGTTTCCATTATAACGCTCAATGCACTTATTGAATTCATTAAAATTTAAAAAAGATGCTATTTGAGCAAAAACATATTTGCCTGTATTCATTATTCAATTTATACCTAGATAAATTGAAATCGTTTGAACACAAAATTCAATCGAAACGCTTTAATGTCAATATATTCAAAGAACTTAAAATTTCGTCTTTAGGACGCTAATGTTTTCTAATAAATATTAATCCTTTTACTTAACCGCTGACGGGGCTAAGGAGCCGCCGTCAGGGTTTGGGAGCTTTCTATTTTATTGAAAGTTTTATTTTGTTACAAACCCCAGATTGCACATT
>JANNYV010000280.1:0-4169 GCA_031410275.1 Bacteroidota bacterium | reverse complement strand
CTTATCAAAATCGGATGAATATCCAAACTCAAATAACCATCTTCATTTTCTTTCACTGCTTCAGGAAAAACATTTTGTACTTCTTGTGCTACAAAGCCATACGACTGCTCTGCGGTCGGCAATTTTCTTGCGTTGTCTTTTTTATAATGATACATGATGGTATTCAATTTTAAAATATCATTCAGTCCCTTCGTGTATTTTCCATCCACATCTTTCAATCGAGCATCGGAACTAATTGTCCATGTGCTTGAGGAAGGTTTTGCAGCATCATTGGTTGCGACCTCAAATTGATAAGTTAATGCATTGGTACCAATACCTACTTTTCCATTATTGCGTACAACGAAAGCATTTGCTAAACTGACATTGCTCACACCATTGCCAACTATAAACAATGGTGTTGCTGCATGGATAACGGTTTGAGGAGCAATTATAGTGTCGTTATATCTTCCTATGACCAAACTGCAATAACCATTTGCCTGGGTTTTTGATCCCATGACAGTAGAACCCCATCCAGCCGAAGTTGTATTATCTCCTGTAGCTGTTGAATAATCACCGCTTGCATTTGTAAATCCTCCCATAGCTGTCGAAAGACCTCCTGATGCAGTTGTTGTTTGTCCTAAGGCTGTAGAATAAGCTCCGGTTGCTTCTGTATATATTCCTAGCGCTGTAGCACTAAGACCTGTTGCATTTGTATAATATCCAATGGCAACGGAATTGTCACCAGTTGCTTCTGAATAAGAGCCCATAGCTACAGACTTATCACCAGATGCTTCTGCTTGATATCCGATGGCCGTTGAATGGTCTCCGGTTGCTTCGGTACTATTCCCCATTGCGATGGAATAACTGCCGGTTGCTTCGGTATAAGACCCCATTGCTATAGAAGCGAACCCTTTAGCTTTCGGATTATACCCTGTTGCAAAACTATAATCTCCAATACTATCTTTATCCCATTGTGTGGAGGTCACCTTCCCAACTCTAAATGCTGCTTTGTCGGGATACCACATCATGCGTGTACCTGCACCGGACAAAGGCGGTGCACCCGGTGTGACAGGCAAAGTTGACGCTGCCGTAAATAAAACACTGCTATCGGCTACATGCAAACGAGCCAATGGTGCATTGGTTCCTATTCCCGTTTTGCCATCATTGCGAACGACCATTGCATTAGTTCTGACACTCACATTAGTACCATTTCCTATAATGAAAAGAGGCGTAGCCGGTTGTATACTTAGCTCAGTGGATACTATAGAATCGTTATATCTTCCTATAACAAAACTTCCATATCCATTAGCCTTTGTAGACTCGCCGATAGAGGTTGAATAATCTGTTTTTGCTTCTGTTCCATATCCCATGGCAGTGGAACAATACCCCTTTGCTTGAGTACCATTTCCCATAGAAGTGGAATTGCCTCCTGTTGCATTTGTAAAACCACCCATAGCTGTGGAATAGATACTTGTTGCATTTGTAAAACCACCCATAGCTGTGGAATTGATACTTGTAGCATTTGTAAAAGTTCCCATTGCCGTGGAATTAATTCCTGAAGCAACCGTATTTAATCCCATGGCTGTAGAATAATTTCCTGTTGCATCCGTACCATTTCCTATTGCAGTAGCGTAATTTCCTGTTGCATTTGTAACAAATCCCATCGCAGTAGAATAGTCTCCTATGGCATTTGTGCCATATCCCATGGCAGTTGAACTATAGCCTGTTGCATCTGTGATAAATCCCATGGCGGTAGAACCGACACCTGTTGCATTTGAAAGTAATCCAAAAGCAGTTGAATTATTTCCGGAAGCTTCTGTTTCATTCCCCAAAGCGGTTGAATTGTTTCCTGTTGCTTTTGTATCAAAGCCTGATGCAAAACTATAATCGCCGAGACTGTCTTTATTCCAATTCGTACTTGAAACAGAACCAGCTCTGAAAGCCGCTTTCTTCGGATTAAAAAACATGCGTGTTCCCGCACCGCTTAAATCTAAACCATCACCGCTTCCAAAAGTTCCGATTACTTGTAGTCCATCTTCTCCTTGTATTTTTACGGCGCCACTATCTGCGGTGATTTTTCTTCCTTGCCCTCTTCCCCCAAAATCATACGCACTGTCTAATGTACTTCCACCTCCAGAAGATGCTGTTGTCCATGTTGCCAAACCGGCTGCATCACTCATCAACACTTTACCTGCACCGGGTGCGCCGCCAGTTATTTTTATTTGCCCAGCTACTTCAAGTTTTGAAGATGGCAAGTTTGTTCCGATGCCGACATTTGTACCATTATCAAATACCTGAGAATTACCTCCTGTAGATCCATTCGTAAATTTGATTAATGCATTTGCCGTTCCAGAAATATTTGCTGAACCTGCAGGACCTGTCAAACCGATTGGGCCAATTGGACCTTGCGGACCCGGTGTACCCAGTGTCCATGAACCCAACCCATTGGCATCGCTTGTCAATACTTTATTGATTCCCGGAGTGCCGCCTGTTATTTTTATTTGTCCGTTAATTTCAAGTTTAGTTGATGGGGTACTAGTCCCAATACCTATATTGCCATCATTACGAACTACCATGGCATTGCTTCTTAAAACAGATGATGAGCCGTTGCCAATAATAAATAATGGTGTTGTCGTTTGCATACTTGTTTGAGCAGATACAATAGTGTCATTATAATTACCAATTACTAAACTTGCATATCCGTTGGCTGTATTAAACTGTCCCATAACAGTGGAAATATTTCCAACTGCATTATTTAAAAACCCTGTTGATGTAGAATATTCGCCAATGGCATTGGTAGCACCACCCATGGCAGTAGATGTAAGCCCCGAAGCCGATGTGGTATTACCCATTGCAGTAGAGGAAGAACCAATGGCATTGGTAGAATTGCCAATCGCTATAGAAGAAGAACCGATGGCCATAGTCGAATATCCAGCGGCAAGAGAATTGGATCCTGATGCATTTGTATTTTGTCCCATGGCAATCGAACTTTCTCCGACTGCTTTGTTGTTATTTCCGGCAGCAAAACTATATTCACCAACACTATCTTTATTCCATATATTACCTGAAACATAACCCGCCCTGAAGGCTGCTTTCTTCGGATTAAAAAATAACCGGGTTCCAGTGCCTCCTATATCCAAATCATCACCACTTGCAAATGTTCCTGTTACCTGAAACCCATCTTGTCCCTGGATTCTGACGGCACCACTATCGGCTGTTATTTTTCTTCCTTGCCCTCTTCCGCCAAAGTTGTAAGCACTATCTAAAGTTACCCCCCCGGAAGCAGAAGGAGTGTTCCATGTTGCTAAACCTGCTGCATCACTTGTCAAAACTTTGCCTGCACCAGGTGTGCCGCCTGTTATTTTTATTTGTCCATTTATTTCAAGTTTTGTTGATGGTGAATTTGTTCCAACGCCAACATTGGTACCATTGTCAAACACTTGCGAGTTACCACCTGTAGTAGCACTTGTAAATTTGATTAATGCATTTGTTGTTCCGGAAATATTTGCAGCACCTGCGGCGCCGGTAGCACCTTGTATTCCTTGTGAACCGGTTGCACCCGTTAATCCAATGGGGCCTTGTGCACCGGTTGCACCTGTCAATCCAATTGGACCTTGAGAACCCGTTGCACCTGTTAATCCAATGGGACCTTGTGCACCCGTTGGTCCGGCCACACCCGGCACATTTGCATATAATGCATACGGTACACTTAATAATTGTGAAGTGCCCATTGTTGTATATGAACTTCCTCCTGCCGCATCTAATTCTACTTTGATATATTTTGAAGCGCTTGCCCAATTGATACCTGTAAATGTTCCATTGACTATAGCACCTTGTCCTATGTTGATATTGAAAAGACCCAAGGTATTTGTTGTGACACTATGCGTTTCTTTGTATACAGTTGTTCCGCTGCTGCTGCCATCTAGTATGCTTATACGAAGCGAGATCGCTTGACTTGCCAATAAGTTGCCGCTTGCATTTCGAGCGACTGCTTGATAAGGAAATGTTTGAGGGGCTTGAGCGACTGCAAATTTTAGAAGGAGTAAATTTGAGCATGTGAGAATGAAAAAGATGCGTAGTAGATGTTTCATGAAATTAGTTTTAGAATTCTAAGAATGTAGAATTACGATGTAAAACTAATTTTTAAAGAAGCGTGTTTTATTACCCCTTTAGGTGATATTGACTCAATT
>JANNYV010000279.1:0-1913 GCA_031410275.1 Bacteroidota bacterium | reverse complement strand
GAATCCCCGAACATCAGACATCGATCATCGAACATCGGTATTAAAGAATAAGTAAGTAAGACACTCACGCAACCAAGATGAATCCCCGAACAACTTGTCCCGATTCTTCGGGATCAAACATCGAACCTCGGACATCTGTATTAATGAATAAGAAAGTAAGAGACGCTCATAACAAAGATAAACCCCCGAACATCGAACCTCGGACATCGAAGTTTGGACATCGGTATTTAGTAGTTCTTATCATCAATGGTTTCGTAAATTTTTGCATAGCTGATATAACGCTCTTCAGAAATTTCTCCATCTTTTACAGCTTGTAAAACGGCACAAAATGGTTCATTGAAATGTAAACAATTATTGTATTTACATTCCTGTGCTTTTTTCCGTAACTCAGGAAAATAGCCGCCGAGTTCAGCACGAGTCACATTGACGATACCTAATTCTCTGATTCCCGGCGTGTCAATTATTTGACCTCCTCCCGGCAAATCATGCATCTCGGCAAAGGTGGTCGTATGCATTCCTTTTCCGCTCCATTCCGATACTTCTTGCACACGAATATCTTTTACAGGAATCAATGTATTGATTAAGGTTGATTTGCCAACACCACTATGTCCGGTAAATAAGGTCGTTTTATTTTTCAGTATTTCTTTCAATTCATCTATGCCCTTATTTTTTTCTGCCGAAATTAAATACACAGGATAACCAATGGTCGTATAAATTGATTTTACTTTTTCATAATACTGCATATCTTCTTCATTCAACAAATCTGCTTTATTAAAAACGATCATAGTGGGAATATGATACACTTCACATGAAACCAAATAACGGTCAATGAAACCTGTTGATGTTCTGGGCTCTTTGATGGTAGCAACTATGATACTCTGATCGAGATTCGAAGCCACTATATGTTTTTGATGTTTGTTATGCGGCGATGTGCGAACTAAATAATTTTTCCGTTTGTCGATTCCAACGATCATTAAACTATTTTCAAGTTCATCTTCCAATACAACTTTCACTTCATCACCGACCGCAATTGGATTGGTGGATGTAATTTCCTTATCAATTTTAAATTTTCCTTTGGTCCGTGCATTCCAAAATCGTCCATCCTCTGTTTTGCAGATATACCAGCTTCCGGTTGATTTGTAAATGATGGCGTTCAAGGGAGTAGCTTGTTATGGAGTTAAGGAGTTGAGAGTTGTAAGTTGAGAGTTGAATGCAGACAAAAATTTTTGGAATTATCTTTCTACTTATGCTTCATTTACAAATTCTCTTATTTACAGATTTTCTTATTGTCTTAAGCTTTTATAATTGCTTAGTCCGCATTCTAAAAATTTTGAATATTGCTTTTCATCTGCCGTATAGCCTCTTGGCGTATTTAAGATTCTGTGATTGACAGGGTCTATTAAGGCATAAAATGGTTGTGTAGCCGATTTGAAATTACGCAATGATAAATCAAACCATTTGTCACCAACTGTTGTAGCAAATTTCTTATCTAAGAATGGTGTTGCAAATTGCTCGTTTTTCGGAAGTTCAATTTGTTCATCAACATACAAGGAAGCAATAATATATTTATCATTTAAAATAGAATTAATGCTGTTCTTGGTCCAAACATTTTCTTCCATTTTCCGGCAATTTACACATGCCCAACCGGTAAAGTCGATCATCACAGGTTTATGTTGTTTAATTCCTTCGGCAATGGCATCTTCTAAATACAAATATATTTTCAGTCCTTTCAAATCATGTATACGGGCATTGGTTCCTTTTTTTAGTTTTTCTTCTTTATGAAAGAAGCTAAAAAATTTTGGTGGCGGGAAGCCACTGACTAAACTAATATTTTGACCAAAAAAGTCGAGAGATAAATAGCATGCAAATACGATAGAAAGACCGGCAATTATTTTCATTGCCATGGAGCTTTT
>JANNYV010000278.1:0-6116 GCA_031410275.1 Bacteroidota bacterium | reverse complement strand
ATTCCTGTATTAAAAATCGCCTTGCCAATTGCGCTTCTTATTTTATTGATAACAGGCGCTTATTTCGGATATGATTTTTATAAAAAGAATCAAGTTGAAGCAATCCCCGTTGAAGAGCCTACGCAAGTAGATACGCTCGCCACTGTCATTGATTCGAATGCGGTACATGCAACGGATACATCGCTTCATACGACAGATTCATTGCGCATACAGGATTCGATACGACATGCAGACACATTGCAGAACACAACGAATGCTGCTACTTCATTACCCGCGTCAGCAAGCAGTTCGTATAATGTAGCCGTACTTTCATTCGAAAATCAAGCGAGTGCTGACAGCAAGGCAAAAAAACTGAAAGGTTATGGTAATAATGCGTCCGTTGTGAATAGCAATGGGCGGTTTGTTGTTGTTATTAATGCATCAGTTCCTGTCAGCGATACAGCAAAATTAGTAGATTCACTTAGACGTTGGTTCAACCCCAAAGGACCTGTTTACATTATGAAGTAAAACAAAAGGGGGATGAATACATATTGGAAAGATGTTCCATGTCTGCGATTGATTATACCATTGATAGTTGGGATTCTCATTTATTTTTTTCTGCCTTCTTCATCCTGGCTTCTTGCGCTTCTCTGCTTTATCATATTGTCAATTTCAGTATGTCTTTTCAATTTCCTGCCTGATTTTACCAAGCTGAAATTAGCATTTGTAAAGGGAATATTACTTCAATGTATTTTAATTTCTGCAGGCTATTTTCTTTGCGTGATTCATACCATTTCGTCGTCAAAAAATTGGTACAAACATAATGTAGCAGGTTATGAATATGCATTGGTTCAGCTGACGGAAGAGCCGCAATCAAAGGCAAAGACAATCAAAGCAACCGTTGAAATTATTCAATTGCTTCAAAAGGAAAAAAAAATACAAACACAAGGCGATGCATTTGTTTATTTTCAAAAATCGGAAAGTGCTATGCAATTAAAGCAAGGCGATATTATTTTGGTGAAAAATATTTTTAAGGATATTAAAGCAAATGGCAATCCGGGAGAATTTAATTATGCAGCCTATTGCAAATCAAAAAATATTTTTCAATCCGCTTTTCTAAAAGAACATGAATGGCAACAAACTTCATTACATCGAGAAAATAGGTCTTCATTTTTTAGCCAGGCGGGCAAACAGACTCGAAGTATTTTAAAGAAGAATATGAAAGATAGTGTGTCAATAGGAATCGCTGAAGCACTGTTAATAGGCTACCGGAATAATATAGATAATGAGGTGTGGCAAGCATACTCAAACACAGGCATAGTGCATATTATAGCCATATCGGGTATGCATATGGCGATGATTTATGTGAGTGTTCGATGGCTTTTGTTTTTGATTCCGTTTATGCGGAAAAAAAGAATGTTGTCATTAAGCATAGCTATCCTTTTTATGTGGATGTTCGCCTGCATGACCGGCTTGCCACCTTCAGTCACAAGAGCAGCTATAATGTTTACCTTTTTAGGCATTGGTGAAATGGTAGATAGAGATATTTCCGGTCTCAATAATTTGGCAGCATCAGCATTTAGCCTGTTATGTATCAATCCGTTTTGGTTGCAGGATGTTGGTTTTCAATTATCGTATTTGGCCGTGTTGAGTTTGTTGCTTTTTTATAGCAAAGTATATCATTGGATATATATATCGAATCGATATTTAGATGCTGTTTGGAAATTGATAGCAGGAACAATAGCGGCGCAAATACTAACCTTCCCGCTTTGTGTATATTATTTTCATCAATTCCCTTGGCTTTTTTTGTTAACCAATTTAATTGCAGTTCCTGCCACAACAATTATTTTATATGCAGAAATTATATTGGTTGCATTCAGTTGGATAAAACCATTTGCATTGTTTCTCGGTTCATGCATTTCGCATGCAATTACTTGGCTCAATACCGCAGTTTTTTTTATTAGTAAACTTTCCTTTGCTGTATGGAGTGGGCTTCAAATAAATATGCTTCAAACAATTATATTATTTGTAATTGTCATGCTTTTTTCTGTTTGGTTGATTAAACGAAAAATGATGTATCTGCCATGGGCATTGGGTTCTGTGTTATTGCTTGCATGTTCTTTTACATTTGACAGAATGAATACATTGAAGAGGCATACTTTTATTGTATACAATGCACCAAAGCAAAAGGCCATTGAGTTTATGAATGGTGAGACTTATTTTTCGCCTGATACTGATTCATTATTGTTGAATGCGAATGCAAAGAGATTTCTATTACAGCCTTCACATTTATTTTTTGGTGTGCAAGAAGAAAATAAATCTATCGTTCAAATAAAGTCTTCTGAGAGCCTTGATTTATTTCTATTTGAGAAGAAGAAAATTGCAAGAATTAAACGAAGTAATTTCAATTTGCCTCAAGCCATTCAGGTCGATTACGTAATTCTGAGTGAGCAATGCAAGCCTGATATACATTGGCTGAATTCTAATTTCAACACAACAGAAATTATTATCGACAGTAGTATCCCCTTTTGGAAAACGGAAGAATTTAAGGTTAATTTATCTGCGTTAAAAATTCCTATTCACTGTGTTAATGAGGATGGAGCCTTTGTGGTTGGATTGTAAAAATTTGTCCTTATTTTTGCGCCAATAATAATCTTTTCCATAAGGGTTTGTTTCCTTACAAATCGTCCAAAATCTTTTCATGAACAAAAAAATATCCTCAGCCCTCATCTCCGTTTTTTACAAGGATGGTTTAGAACTACTAGTAAAAAAACTTCACGAATTGCAAGTGACAATTTATTCAACCGGAGGCACGCAGCAATTTATAGAAGCCTTAGGCATTCCATGTGTAGCAGCAGAAACAGTGACCAATTATCCTTCTATTTTAGGAGGTAGAGTAAAGACATTGCATCCGAAAATTTTTGGTGGCATCTTAGGCCGAAGAGAATTAGAACAAGATCTAAAGGAAATGAAGGAATATGAAATACCTGAAATAGATTTAGTTATTGTTGATTTATATCCATTCGAAGAAACATTAGCTTCTACGAATGAGGAAAAACTTATTATTGAAAAAATTGATATTGGTGGGCCTTCTATGATTAGAGCGGCAGCGAAAAATTTTAATCATGTGGCAGTGCTTGCCTCTAAAGATGATTATGCCTTTTTATTGGAGACTATCAGTTCACAACAAGGAGAAACTACATTGGTTCAACGCAAGCAACTTGCTGCTAAAGCGTTTGAGGTGGTTATGAAATATGATAGAGCGATTTCAAATTATTTTAATACTGAAACTACTATACTTCGTTATGGTGAAAACCCTCATCAAAAAGCAAGTTTTACAGGCAAGTTGAATGAAATATGTAGTCAACTTCACGGTAAAGAATTATCCTATAATAATTTAGTAGATGTAGATGCAGCGCTTCAATTGATACATGAATTTGATGACAATAAGGAAACCGTGTTTGCTATTATTAAACATACGAATGTTTGCGGAGTAGCTTCTCGTGCAAGTACATTGGAGGCATGGAACACC
The DNA here is from genome assembly GCA_031410275.1 of Bacteroidota bacterium. Lineage (GTDB taxonomy): Bacteria > Bacteroidota > Bacteroidia > Chitinophagales > Chitinophagaceae > OLB11. Next base: position 2,605 of record JANNYV010000278.1, on the reverse strand, counting down.
GCATTGGCTAGTGATCCGGAAAGTGCATTTGGCGGTGTATTGATTTGCAATTCAACTATTGAAAAAGAAACAGCCAATGCAATCAATGATATATTTTTTGAAGTATTAATTGCCAATGATTTTACGCCAGAAGCATTAGGCATTCTTCAACAAAAAAAGAATCGAATTTTATTGAAACTAATGCTCAACGCTCAACGTTCAACGCTCAATTCTCAACGTTCAAAGTCTCTTCTGAATGGAACTATTAGTCAGGAAACAGATGAAGGCAATTTTGATACTTGGCTGGAAGCTGGCGGGCGAAATGCTACTGAGAATGAGCATGAAGATTTGGTTTTTTCTAATATCATTTGCAAGCATTTAAAATCGAATGCCATTGCATTGGTAAAAAATAAACAATTACTTGGGAAAGGTTGTGGACAAACCTCCCGTATTGATGCCTTGAAGCAAGCCATCGAAAAAGCGAAACAATTTAATTTTGATTTGAATGACGCAGTCCTTGCTTCTGATGCCTTTTTTCCGTTTGATGATTGTGTAAAAATTGCGCATACGAATGGTATCAAGGCATTTATTCAGCCGGGTGGAAGTATTAGGGATAAAGACTCTATTCAATATTGTACTGAAAATAACTTAGTCATGGTGATTACCGGTATGCGGCATTTTAAACATTAAACAAATCGAAGTGGCAATTGACATACAAAGAGAAGGAGAGAAAAAGAGGGATATGAATACTCATTTTTTATTTCCATTTGATGGCCCCTTGTATTCGGATTTACAATCGTCAAGCATTAATCAGCGATTAACTGTGCTTGATTTACATTTTTATATATTTGCCTTAGTTTATAAAACACTAAAATAAATTTAAAATGAAAAAAGTAATTATCAGTGCGACACTTGTTCTTTTCTCATGCATGAGTTTCGCTCAAAATCAGGAATTGCCTACAACTAAAATTCGTGATATTAATGGCAAACAAGTATCCTTCAACGAAGCCTTTGAAAAAGGAAAAATTACCATGGTCAGTTTTTGGGCAACATGGTGCATTCCTTGTAAGCAAGAAATAGCGGCCATTAAAGGAAAATTAGGAGACTGGAAAAAAGAAGTTGATTTTAATTATATCACAGTTTCTGAAGATGACTCAAGAGCAACTGCCATGGTAAAGACCTATGCAAAATCACAAGGCTGGACATTCCCTGTGTATACAGATCCTAACAATGATTTGAAACGTTCGCTCAATTTTCAGAACATTCCATTCACTATTATAGTTGATCAAAATGGGAAGGTAGTTTTTCAGCATAGCGGTTATGATGCCGGTGGTGAAGAAGAATTATTTGAAAAACTAAAATCACTAAGTAGAAACTAGTTTGTAAAAAGTAGAAAGAGAAGTTGATCTTCTTTATATCTGATTTTTTGAGGTTTGATTTTATATCAGCAGAATCTAACTCGTAACTCCTTAACTCATTAACACACTAACTCAAGTACTAAAGGCTCATGAAATTTTTCGTGAGCCTTTAGTATTTTAGTAAGATTTATTTCTTTGTAAATGGTTTTGTATTTTTATTAAAAACAAAAAAGCCATCACAAATTCTTGTGATGGCTTTTTAACTATTGTGAAATTTATTATCCGATATTCAATCTGCTGAAAGCAGTTGCTGTTAAATCAGTATCAATACTTTTTAAATATTCTGCTACGGTTTTGCTTCCGTCTTTTACGAAAGGTTGCACGAGCAATGTATTTTCTTTGAAGTATGCATTAATTTTTCCGTCTGCAATTTTAGAAAGCATCTCTTCCGGTTTGCCTTCCATTTTAGGGTCTTGTTTCATCAAATCCATGATGATATCTTTTTCGCGTGCAATTGTTTCGGCAGGTACTGAAGCGGGGTCTAAAGCCACCGGATTCATGGCAGCAATTTGCATGGCTACATCTTTGCCTGCTGTTTCAACCGCTTCGTTATAAGGCTTATTCAATGCAACTAATACAGCTACTCTGTAACCTGCATGGTTATAAGCAACCACACTTTCAGCATCCAAGCGTTCAAATGAAGTAATATCAATTTTTTCACCGATACGGGCAACGGTTTCCATGATCTTATCTTCAACTGTAATATTCTCGAATGTACATGCCTTGAATTCTTCTAATGATGTACAGTTATTACTGATAGCAGTGTCACTAAAGCTTAAACCAAGTTTAATAAAGTCTTCATTCTTTGCAACGAAATCAGTTTCTGATGTCAAGTTAATGATGATACCTGTTTTATTATCTGCCGAAGTTTTAGCAATAACTAATCCTTCTTTTGCATCACGGTCGCTGCGTTTAGCAGCTACTTTTTGTCCTTTTTTACGTAAAAAATCAATGGCAGCTTCGAAGTCGCCATTTGTTTCTTGTAAAGCAGCGCGGCAATCCATCATACCGGCTCCTGTTGTCTGACGTAACTTGTTTACGTCAGCTGCACTTACTGTTATTGTTGTTTCACTCATTATATAGTATTTAGTAATTAGTATTTAGTAGTTAGAAATGTACATGAAGCTTATTGATCGTAAGTAGTAAATCGTAAATAGCAAACCGAAAGGAGTGTGAATAGAACAAAATTTTCTAATCTCTAATCTTAC
>JANNYV010000277.1:0-7985 GCA_031410275.1 Bacteroidota bacterium | reverse complement strand
TGTTTGTCTTTGTTTTTGCACGAAATGCCAGCACACATTACCTACGCCTCAATCTCGCACTAGTAGTTTGAGCCGAACATTTCAAACTCCCTACTGCATTCTCTAACTACTAACTACTTTCTACTAACTACGCTTTATCCTGCCCATCCTTCTTTATCCAAGCTTCTATATTGTATGGCCTCTGCGATATGTTCGGCTTTTATATCTTCGCTGTTCGATAAGTCAGCTACTGTTCTGCTTACTTTTAATATACGGTCATAGGCGCGGGCCGATAAGTTGAGTCGTTCCATGGCAGTTTTCAGCAGATTGCTGCTGGCAGTATCTAACACACAAACTTGCTTTAATAAATTACTTCCCATATGTGCGTTTGCATAAATGCCCTCATGGTTTTCGAAGCGCTTGAGTTGTATATCGCGTGCAGCCATCACACGTTCACGAATATGTTCACTTCGTTCGGTTGAGCTCTTCGATGTTAATTCAGAAAAAGGAACCGGTGTCACTTCTACATGCAAATCAATTCTGTCGAGCAAAGGGCCCGACATTTTATTTAAATATTTTTGAACCGTCCCGGGCGGACAAGTGCAATCTCTTGTTGGATGATTAAAATATCCGCAAGGGCAAGGATTGCAGCTAGCCAATAAAATAAATGAAGCCGGAAAATCTAAGGCAATTTTTGCACGCGAGATGGTTACTTTTCGTTCTTCCATCGGTTGACGCATCACTTCTAAAACAGTTCGTTTAAATTCAGGTAATTCATCTAAAAATAATACGCCATTATGAGCTAGTGATATTTCACCCGGTTGAGGATATCCACCTCCGCCGACTAAGGCCACGTCCGAAATGGTATGATGAGGCGAACGAAAAGGTCGCTTACTAACTAATGCCGATTCCGACGAAAGTTTTCCCGCAACACTATGAATTTTTGTGGTCTCTAAAGCTTCTAATAATGTCAGGGGTGGGAGAATGGTGGGTAGGCGTTTTGCCAACATCGTTTTACCTGCACCGGGAGGGCCAATGAGTATGGCATTATGACTTCCGGCTGCGGCAATCTCGAGTGCACGCTTAATGTTCTCTTGTCCTTTGACATCTGCAAAATCAATATCATAATTATATTGAGAATGAAAAAATTCATCCCTTGTATTCACAACAGTTGGTGTAATAGAAATTTTATTTTCGAGAAAGTCAACTACTTCGCTCAATGACTCAACACCAATCACTTCTAAATTATTGACTATGGCTGCTTCACGCGCATTTGCTTTCGGAACAATAATACCTTTAAATCCTTCCTTACGCGCTTGAATAGAAATTGGCAATGCACCTTTAATGGGCATGATACTTCCATCTAACGAAATTTCGCCCATGATCACATATTGCGATAGCGCTTCGAGATTGGTAATTTGTTCACTGGCCCCAAGTATTCCGATGGCCATTGTTAAATCGAATGCAGTGCCGCTTTTCTTAATATCGGCGGGTGATAAATTGATAACGACTTTTGTTCGCGGCATATGAAAGCCCATTTGCTTAATAGCACTTTCAATTCGTTGTTCACTTTCTTTGATGGCGTTATCGGGCAGCCCGACTAAAAAAAAACGCACACCTCCGGACACGTTTACTTCGGCTGTGATGGTAATGGCTTCAACGCCAAACACAGCACTTCCATAGGTTTTTACTAGCATGGTTATTTACTTTTTCCTTTTCCTGAAAAGTCTAAGGTAGGATTTGTTTTTCTTTATTGCCATATTTATTTTTATGCATGGAATGGCTGTTAGTTTTTAGATGATAGCGTTAGAACGGAGAGTTTTTCAAAATTTCTTTGCTGTTTATGAAACCGTTATAGCTCATTTTGCGAGATACTTAAGCTCATTAGACAGTATGATTTGAGCCATAAAGATTATATTTGTGAGCTTAAAATTTATAATGAACACAAATCCTGAATATCTTATACTTCAATTTCTTAAGGATCATACTCAATGTACTTCTAAACAAGTACATGAATTGTTGTCAGATTTAATGAGTTATTCAACTACCAAAAGACTTCTCAGTAAAATGGTCAAAGACAATATGTTGATTTCAATAGGGCAGGGTAAGGGTACAAAGTATTTAAAGTCCCCGGCATTTCAACTGTTACAACCGATTGTTATTAAAGAGTATTTTGAAAAGGAAATTGACGAGCGAGAAATCAACACTTCTTTCAATCTCGATATCATTTCAATTATTTTACAGCAAAGTAGAATTTTTTCAACTTCAGAATCCAATAAACTTTCAGATCTTCATTCTAAGTACAAAGAGAATATTTTGCAGTTAACTAGAAATGAATACTTAAAAGAACTAGAACGCTTAGCAATTGATTTAAGTTGGAAGTCTTCGCAAATTGAAGGGAATACATATTCATTACTTGAAACAGAAAGACTGCTAAAAGACAAGGAGACAGCATTAGGTAAAACAAAGGACGAAGCGACAATGTTGTTAAATCATAAAGAAGCAATTGATTTCATTATAGAACATCCGGATTATCTAACTCCACTTTCTGTTTCAAAAATTGAAGACATACATAGTATTCTGATAACGGATTTAGCAATTGAGAGGAACTTGAGAAAACGACGTGTTGGTATTTCAGGGACAAATTATAGGCCACTTGAGAATGAATTCCAAATTACTGAAGCAGTAACCGCAATGTGCGATGTTGTGAATAACAAAACAAATGTTTTTGAAAAGTCGTTGCTTGCATTGGTTTTGTTATCTTACATTCAGCCTTTTATGGATGGAAATAAACGAACAGCTAGAATTGTAAGTAATTCAATCTTGATAAATTACCAGCATTGTCCATTATCATTTAGAACCGTTGATTCAATTGAATACAAAAAGGCCATGTTAGTTTTTTATGAGCAGAATAATATTTCATGTTTCAAAAATATTTTCATTGATCAATATGAGTTTGCTGTAAATACATATTTCTAATTTCTGAGATAAAACGAGCCATGAAACTCATTCTCAAATTTTCATATTCTCTCCTTATTCTTCCACCCCAATTTTCCGGTATGCCTTTAAAAAAATGGCACCTAAATTTTTATACGGTGGTACATAATCATTGAAGCGTTCTTTTAATTCACCACTTGAAAATTGTTTTGAAAGTTGTGCCCACATCTCTACCCAATCAATATCTTTTCCTTCTAACAAACGTTGATTAAATGCACGAATGATGGCTGCATTAATCGCACCGGTTCCGATTTGTTTGGTCGAAACAATTTGCGCATCTTCGGATGCACTCAATACGGCCGATAAGTTTTGATACGCTCCGCAAGCCCCTAGTATCACTACTTTGTGACGATAATTGATATGATCTAATGTACTTGATAAATGATAACTATGTCCGCGATGAATAATCACACTCGGGCGAATATTATTTGAATCTAAATAATCCTGTAATGCATTCTGCGCCATTTCATCATTCGGTTCATCTAATGGTTTGTTGGCATAAATCACAACGGGTTTACCTTTGATAGAACTGATGGTAATCCAATTTTCTTCTCGTTTTACTTTCCATTCTGAAGGGGAAAAAGAGCCGACATAACTATTGAATACCCCTTTCCCATCGACATCACCAAAAAAGAAAACCTGCTGAAATACCACGCCGCTGTCATCAGCCAATTGCTTATATGGCATTATCGTGATAGGTGGAATACCAAATTTTTTGGTGATAGAATCATTGCTGGCAGTGAGCATCGTATATAGAATATCATAAATTTTAAACCCTCTTGCATTTTGACTGCTACTGTCTTGTTCACGGTTTATTTTTATTTCTTCTGTGATATGCTTCATCAATAAAGTGTCGTTGATGCTGCCGAATGAATTGGCAACATCGGTGGCGCCTTCCAAATCCTGTTCAAAGGTATTGTCGAGTCCTTGCACAAAGGAGCGCATAAGAGTTGTTCTATCGTCAGGTTTGATGGTAGCCAAAAAAGTAGCAAAGGTGTTGTAGTTTGCACAGAGACGAATAAATGTCCTGAATTTATCTTTTCCTAAATCATTTAAAAAGGCATCGCCGCTTTTCGGTTTCATTCGAGACAGGAGCCGATTGAAGCAGCCAAGAAAACTACTGGTGTATAAATCATCGCTGCCAAAGACCATAACATAATATAATTCGGGTGCCGTTAATTTTTCAACTGATTTAAATCGTATGGCATCACCGGCTTCGTGCAATTCATTCATCGAAAAAACATAACGTGATGCAATATGAGCGAGTTCTTTATCATATGATTTTCGAAGGTCAACACTAAAATAAGTTTGACGCATCATCACCATTTTTTTAAAATACTCTTCGTCGTTTTCAGTTACTTTATTAATTTCTGCAATGGAAATATTCCCTTTCAAATATTCTTCAATAAAAAAAATGCCTTTGAGCGGTGTTTTACAACTGTCGGCTATTTGTATGATGCCTTTTACGTAGGGGTCTTTATTTCTTCGTACAATACTCCGCTCGACAGCCGTGGATGTAGCATAATTTAAAATAATTTTTGGGTTTTTTGGAGCTGCTTTTGTCACCACAATATCTGCTGCAGATTCTACTTTAATACTCCGTAATTTTTTTATTAATATCTCCGGATATTTATCGCTCATGCCGGTCATTAATTCATTCATCGCCTCTTTGTCATTATCAAATACAGGCGATAACATGTACATGGTTTTACTGACATTATTTTTTACGTAGGCGGCTAAATTTTTATTATGCAAGCCGCGAATAATTTGATAGGTATTTTCGAAGAGTGCCGTGTAATAAGGAATTTCGATATAGCCGTCATTCATATCCAAATTAAACATGCGTAAATTTTCAATAATACGCCCAATGTATTTTCGTTTCACCGAATCAAATGTTTCATTGTTCTCGATATAAGCAATGGTTTGATTTACTTTTTTGAAAATGGCGCCGGAAATAGCATTTGACTTGTCGACATCTCCATCAATATCCAATCGTTTATCTAAGATGCCATCTGAGAAATCGGCTTTTTTTTGCTCACGATAAATCATTTGTAATAACTGATTTCTTCCGGATGTAATGGCAGATTTTGTTTTGATCGTATCGAGTAAAACCTCATTTATCTTCGTCTGATCGTTAGGCTGTGCAAAGGACGAATAACAACAGCAAATAATAACAATGGACAGATAGAGTGGTTTCATTCAAAAATTTATGAGGTAAAAGTAAAGAGAAAAGTGGAAAAAGTAGTAAGTAATAGGTAGTGAGTCGTGAGAAAATCGAAATACGAGTAGGCCATTGACACTTGACGTCAGGCGTGAACTCACTAACCCATAACGCTGTAACTCGTAACGTATAATCCGAATTTCTTAATTAAATTTTCATTTATAAATACTTTTTCCTTAATTTGTTCCCAAATAGAGTTCAATGAATAAGTTATTTCTTGTGGTGTTGCTTTCATTCGGGTTTACGTTGCAAAGCAATGCACAGTTTTTTAAGATACCGGGATGGGATTATTATTGGGATCAAAAGGCTCATGAGAAAGGGCAGATTCATTTTTCATACGGATATGGCCAACCCCGATTAGATAAAAAATTGTTTGACTATCAAAAAGATTCGGCCGATTTCCGTGTCATTGGTATTGGCCCCTTCTTTTGGAAAGCTGAATTAGGCTTATCAAGGAAGTTGAGCGTATTGCTTTCTGCCAGCTATATTTTATATAAGGCAGATTGGACTAGGCAGAGATACGATGCTTTTAAAGGATTAGATTTGCCGTTTAAATATGGCACTAAACTAAATGACATTTCTGCGAATCTTCGTTTAAACTATCATTTGTTTGTAAACAAAGAATGGGATATTTATATTGGCGGTGGTGCAGGTTACAATTATTTTACAAATACCGATTTCACAACCTATTTTCCGGACGACACCACATTTAAATCGCAGTTCAAACTGCCTTATCCTGTTTCATTTGAAATGACCTTTGGGATACGTTACTTTTTCTTGACACGTACTGCTATTTACCTCGAAGCGGGTTATGGCAAAGCATTGGCACAAGCAGGTTTTGTATTTAAATTCAGACATCGAAAAAGATAAGAGATGCTATTATATTCAGCCTGCTAAATCGGGTTTCATTCCTAGAATTTCCTTCCATTGTTTGCTGTTTATTTTAGAAATTAAAAGGGACGAAGTAGTAGTATCTTATACTTGAAGTATTATATTTGCAAAAACTTTTTAGAAATGAAGGGAATCTTATTATCTATTTATGAAGCAGGCAATTTTATTGGTCATTGGGGTTGCATAATTTATTTGCTCACCATGGGGGTTGCTTGTATATATGTCATGAAGAAGTATTTGAAAGAAGATTAATTCAATGGTTGTCGTTGATTTTTTTAAATCAGGAATCCCCTGCGTTTGATTTTTATTTCCTCTCTTTTTGTATTGACTAATGAATTCCAATTCCAAACATATCACTGATATTCGTGAAGAATATGCACTGTCTTCATTGAATGAAATAGATGTAAACAGCAATCCTATTCTGCAATTCCAAACATGGTTTCAAGAGGCTATAACTGCTGAGGTTGACGATGTGAATGCAATGACTTTATCAACAGTCGACAATTTTTCAAAACCACATTCACGAATTGTATTATTAAAAGGTGTTGAAGAGAATTCCTTTATTTTTTTTACAAATTATCAAAGTCATAAAAGTAAGGAGATAGCCATAAATTCTGCAGTGTCATTAGTGTTTCATTGGAAAGAATTGCAACGGCAAATTCGAATTGAAGGCATTGCAAAAAAAATAAGTGATGAAGCATCAGCTAACTATTTTAGTTCACGCCCAAAGCAAAGTCAGCTTGGTGCATGGGCTTCTATGCAAAGTGATGTGTTGGAAAGCCGGGAAGAATTAGAAAATCGTTTTAATGAGTTGCAACAAAAATATGTTAATAATGAAGTGCCGAAACCTCCACATTGGGGCGGTTATGCAATAGAGCCGAGCTTACTAGAATTTTGGCAGGGAAGAAAAAGCCGTTTGCACGACAGGCTTTGTTTTACACTAAATAAAACGAAAGGTTGGGACATGAAAAGATTGAATCCGTAATAAATTTTTTAAGGTGTAAAAAAACTTACATGGTCTCTCTTTCCTTCGGTGTCGGGCTCTCTTTTTTCTTTTCTTTCAATATCAACTCGATGCTTTGTTTCACGCCCTTTGAGTTTTCAATTTGAATGGTGTATATACCCGGCATTAAATAATATTTGTCATCCTCCGCTTTCTTTAGTGCAGGCGAAAATTGTTTTGTCTTATCAGCTTTCACAGTCATATCATAGGTCGATATATTAAAACCATAAGCAGGTTTTTCAGTATATGATTGTAATACAACTCCTTTTTTATTGAGAATACGAATTGTATGGATGCCGGTATCTTTTGTAAAATAATTGATTGTCACTTTCATCGAATTGGGTTCCGCATAGGCTGATGATTTGCTTCCGAGATGTTCATTATATTTCATTTCCTCTACAGGCATCAACACTAAATCCCTATTTTTTATTGAAGGATATTTCTGTATAAAATCTAATTTGCCAATATAAATTGAACGGCCATGTGTGCCTAATACAATTTCATTTTCCCTTGCTTGGATGGCCATATCATGAATGGCCACACGAGGCAGACTTCCTTCCCATCGCATAAAATTTTCGCCCCGATCAAACGAAACATATAAACCATTGTCCGTTCCTACATACAAAATATGTTCATCTTTCGGGTCTTCGCGGAGTACATTGACGGGTTCGAACGGAAGCGATTTGCCTAATTGCTTCCACGATTTTCCGTAATCTTCGCTGCAATAAACATACGCTTTAAAGTCATCGTTTCGATAACCATTCAAGGTGGCGTAGACTCTTTCCTCTTTGTAATCACTGGCGACAACCCTTGTCACCCATAGGTTTTGAGGAAGTGAGTTGCTTATTTTTGTCCAGCTGTTGCCAACATCTTTACTGCAATAAATAAAGCCAT
>JANNYV010000276.1:0-3610 GCA_031410275.1 Bacteroidota bacterium | reverse complement strand
GATGTATATAATAATTGTAGACAGTGTTTGAAAATTCAAATACACTATACTCACTCCCGTAAAACGGATAGTGATCATCCACCTCTGCAATGTAGAGGTTGCGCCAGATGTAATATGGTTCTATGTCGTGCATTCCTTTTAGTAGTTAGTAGTGGGTAGTGAGTAGTGAGATTCGTTTATACAATAAAAGTAAAGAATGTTATTGCCGGGCGAAAGCTCTAATTACTCAATACTAACTACTCACTACTATTTCAGCGCATTTTCCAAGTCCGCAATAATATCCTCTATATTTTCTATTCCTACACTCATTCGTATTAAACCATCTGTGATACCCGATTTTAATCTTAGTTCTCTGTTTACTCCCACATGTGTTGTACTTGCAGGATGGGCCACCAAGGTGTCACAAGTGCCAAGCGAAACAGCATGTGTACAAAGTTGCAATTTATTAATAAATTCTTTTCCGGCTTCGAAACCACCTTTCACTTCAAAACTCATTAAAGCGCCCGGATGCTTCATTTGTTTTTTGCAAAGTATATAATCAGGATGTGAAAGAAGTCCTAGATAATTTACAAATTCTACATTCGGATGATAGGATAAAAAATGAGCAACCTGTTCAGCATTTGAACAATGTTTGTCCATTCTCAACTCCAATGTTTTAATGCCATTACTTAAAAGAAATGCATCAAATGCATTTGAGTTTCCTCCAAGCAAACGATGATGCTTCGTTACTTTTGTATTCATCCACTCGATATCTCTGCCAAGTAGTATGCCGCCGATAGCAGTACCATGTCCGTTTAAAAATTTTGTAGTTGAATGCATCACAACATCCACATGGTATTTAAATGGTTGTTGCAAATAAGGAGTAGCAAATGTATTATCAACCGCCACTTTACATTGATGTGCGTGCGCAATGGTTGTCAGCGCCTCTATATCTACACATTGTAATGTAGGGTTGGCAGGTGTTTCGAGATACATCAATGCAATATTTTTTTCTGTCTCAAATACTTTTTCAACGGCAGTTAAGTCTTTCATATCCAAGATGATAATTTCAATGCCTAGTGAAGGCAATATTTTGTCAAACATTTCCTGTGTGCCTCCATACAATGAAAAATGCGTAACAATTTTTTCTCCTTGTTTCACACTCGACAATAACATGGTGGTAATGGCAGCCATACCTGATGCATGAAGAATGGCCTTTAATTGTAACGGAGTACCGTCATCATTTTTTAAATGAAAAGCTTCTAAGGCCGCAATTTTATTTTCTGTTTGGTTGATTGTCGGATTCCCAAAACGACCATAAATATACCCTTCCTGTTTTCCAGTAAATAAATCAACCGCATATTCTGCACTGTCAAACAAGTAGGCGCTCGATGCATAAATAGGTGTGAGATGGCTTCGATGTTGCTCTGCCTCAAAACCTGCATGCACACAGCTTGAACCAAATCCAATGTTTATATCTTTCTTCATTTTTTGTTTCTTATTTTTACAGCGTTACATCAAACGTTCAAAGATAATACAATGAAGGAAATACTTATCAACTATACACAGTACAATGTATGGGCAAATAAATTAATCTTAGCTAGTTTAACAACGCTTACTGACGAGGAAGTGGAAAAAGATTTAGGAGGAAGTTTTCCCTCTATTCGAAGGACAGTTGAACATAGTTGGTTTGCTGAAAGCATTTGGTTGCAACGTTTACAGATGGTTGAACAGATTGTCAGTCCGGCGCTTACATTCTCAGGAAATTTTAATGATGCTTGTGCGGAATGGTTAAAAATCTCAGAAGATCTTCAGGAATTTTGCGAAAAAATTTATGATGATAGAGGACTTGAGCATCAGTTTCATTATACAAATATTCAGGGAGAGCATTGTAAAAGTAAAGTATGGGAATGCCTGCAGCATGTATGCAATCATAGTACATTTCATAGAGGGCAACTGATTATTTATCTTCGGCAACTTGGCAAAACAAAAATTCCGTCTACAGATTTTATTAAATTTAGTAGAAGCAAAAAATAATATTTCAAAACCCGAATCACGAAGCTCGAAATGCTGATGTCACACCGAACATCGAATATCGAAAACCGGGCATCGGCTCTTGACTAATGCCGTCCCCCTTCTGCTACTTTAAACACATGTTTCAAATAAGGAAAGATAGCATTCATTGTTTCGAGCGCACCGCGTGTAGAGCCTGGCAGCGTGATGACAAATGTATGTTCAATAACACCTGCGACTCCACGCGAGAGCATGGCGTAAGGTGTACGTTGTTGACCATACATACGAGCTGCTTCCATGATGCCAGGAATTTCTCTATCAAATAATTCTTTTACTGATTCAGGTGTTACATCTCGCGGTGATAATCCGGTACCTCCGGTAAATAAAACAAGATTATATTTTTCAGCGACTAAATGTTTCAGTTCTTGTTGAATATGTTCCTTCTCATCAGGAATAATTTTATAGAATGAATTCTCAATATCAAATTTTTTCAGTTGCTCAATAACCCCCTTGCCTGCTTTGTCTTCCTTTTTTCCGGCGCTTATCGTATCGCTGCAAACAATGACGGCTGTTTTTATTTCTCCATGCAAGACATCATTGAAATCACTTTTGCCACCATGCTTTTCTATCAACCGAATATTCGTAATCTCTATTTTTTTATCAATGGGTTTCAACATATCATACATAGTCAATGCCGTGATAGAGGCACCATGCATGGCTTCTACCTCTACACCGGTTTTGTAAATAGTGGCAACTTCTACTTCTATCATAATATGTAATCCATCGATATGGTGTTTAATTGAAGCAAATTCAATTGGCAAAGGATGGCAATCCGGAATCACATCGCTTGTTTTTTTAATGGCTAATAATCCGGCAGCTCTCGAAAATTCAAACACATCACCTTTAGGAACTGTTTTATTTTTTATAGCATCAATGGTTTCTTGTTTATTGACCGTGAGTATTGCCTGAGCAGTGGCAGTTCGAAGAGTAGATATTTTATTGAGGATAGAATTCATGATGTATTGTTAGAGGGTTAGTGAGTTAAGGGGTTACTGTGTTGGTATATGTTGCCCTTTTAGGCCCAGGTGTTTACACAGGACTTTATCCTGGGTTACTGTATGTCGCCCTTTCAGGGCTTGCTGTGTTACACAGAACTTCATCCTGTGTTGGTATATATTGCCCTTCCAGAGCTGAGTATGATATTATTTTTTATCATTCATAATTTATCATTTACTTCTTCCAAACATATCCTTCTTCAAACAATTCTTTTCCCCAAATCGGGAGCTCCTTTTTGATACGCTCTACAACCTCTTCACACGCTGCCATAGCAGCCTTTCGATGAGCAGAGGATGTAAACACAAACAACGATATTTCACCACTTTTCACCATTCCGAGACTATGATAAATATGCATGCAAGTCAATTCATATGTTGTAAAAATATCTTCTCTTATTTCTGCCATCTTTTCGTTTGCCATATCCTGGTAGCAAGTATATTCTATGGCAAGCACTTCTTGTTTATTTATTATATCATTACGAACTTGCCCAAGAAAAATACTATGCGCACCAATGTTTTTTTTCTCACTGTGTTTTGCAATACTATTCGCAATGGACTCCGGC
>JANNYV010000275.1:0-9552 GCA_031410275.1 Bacteroidota bacterium | reverse complement strand
TCTTGCGCGCAGGTTCTGAATGTTCTTCGAAAGGTGACATCACTTCCAGTATTAGTGGCTCCATTAGCAGTACTGATTGCATGAGAACCTGTATTCACAGCCCATGCAGCATTGCTCGTTGTGATGGCAGGGTTATATATGGCAAACTGGTTATAACTACCTCCATTTACATGGGGCACAAGAGCGGAGACAGTCCATGTTGGATCATTAAGACCATTTAAAGTCAGTGCAGCAGGTATGGTTGGATCATATCCTGTATTAATGACCACACTGTTTATAAGCGCACAAGGCGGAACATTTGTGAGTGTCACCACGGTTGAAGTACAACAGAGATTCGCATCACAGACTGTAATAGTGTATTGGCCATTCGGGTATACAGGATCTGTTCCGGTTGCTGTATAAATTCCTGCATAGGTCTGAGAATGCGGGCCATTTATTTGATAGGTATATGGAGGTACTCCTCCGGTTGTATTGAGAGAAAAAGCTCCCAACATACATAGAGGAAGAGGAGTCGCCGTCAATGCCAGACCAGGTGGTCCAGCAACAATCGTTGAAATCGTTGAACTTGTACATCCATTCGTATCTGTGATCACAACCGTATAAGTACCGGCGCTAAAATTATTTACAGAAGTTCCTGATTGACCGATACCTGTATAAGAAGCGAAGCCTGGGGTCACATTGATTTGAAAAGGAGCTGTTCCTCCGACCGGAATAAATGTAAATCCTCCTGATATTCCCTGACAATTATTAGGAGAGAAAGGAGACACATTAATACCGGGTATAGGATTGATTATGACATGCAGACGGATCGTATCGCATTGACCAACCAGACAATCGTAGGTGCCTGATAGGGTATAAGTTTGGTTATTACATGCCCAAGTATATGATCCGCAGGCTGTCGCCGAAACAGTGGTTAGTGTGCCGTGTATAATTGTAAGTTTCAGTGTATCTACTACTATGCAATTCCCTGATAGATTCGTACAAGTATATACACCGCTAGTTGTATACGTTACTCCATTACATACCCAACTGTATGAGCATTGACTGCTGATGGTTGTTACTGTTGGAGGTGTCGCTGCGCCAAGCCGAACAGTAACATTATCGCTACCATAGTTTGCTGTGGCTAAATCTTGTGTACCATCATTATTAAAATCGCCCATGACTATAAAATTGGGATTTGTTCCTGTTGTTAAGCTGCTGCAAGAGGTAAAACCGGCATTTCCATTTCCGATCTTAATTGAAATAGAATTGGCTCCATAGACAGAGGTCGCAATATCCTGATAACCATCACCATTATAGTCTCCGACAGCCACAGATGTAGGACCTGCTCCTATAGTTAACTCCGGTACAGCCGGGCTTGTAAAACCACCGGATCCATTTCCGAGGCGAATAGAAACTGTTGTGGTATTAATATTTGCTACTGCAATATCTTGATAAGCATCACCATTGAAATTTCCAATTGCCATAGTAACCGGATGATTCCCAACTGTAATATTGGGTGTTGAAACAAATCCGGTGGCACTTCCTAATCGAATGGAAACTGAATTCGCATTGTAATTAGCTGTGGCCAAATCTTGATAAGCATCGCCGTTAAAATTTCCAACAACAACTGATTGAGGTCCCAATCCGACACTGACGGTGCTGCTAAGGGTGAAGGTGCCATTGCCATTTCCTGTGAAAATCGATAGATTGTTTCCCGAGTAATTGGTTACAGCAATATCTTGAGCACCATCATTGTTGAAGTCTCCAACTGCAACAGATGAAGGTTGACTTCCGGCATTTATATTCGTGGTTCCGGTAAAGCTGCCGTTCCCAACGCCCAATCGAATTGAGATTGTATTCGCATTATAATTACCGGTTACGATATCTTGTTTACCATCACCATTGAAGTCGCCAACAGCAATAGAAGCAGGGTTTACTCCAACACTCACGTTTGCAGGGCTGGCATTTGTAAAACCACCTGACCCATTTCCAAGGCGGATAGAAACATTATTACTTAAATAATTTGGCAGGGCAATATCCTGAATGCCATTATTATCAAAGTCACCAATAGCTATAGCATATGGATGACTGGCTACAGAAACATTAGCCGCATTTGTAAACGAACATTGACCACATGGATTTGTGACAGTGAGTGTAAATGTTGTGCTTGCGAAAAGTGTTCCGTTAAATGCCATTACTGTAATCGGGAATACACCTTGCTGTTTGGCATCTGTAACCGTCACTATACCTGTACCCGGATTCACCGAAATCACTCCGGTAAAGTTAGTATTCGTAAATGCTGTGGTTTTTAATGTATTCGTCGAAGGCGCCGCATTTGGGGTAACTGTCGTATTTTTTCCTGAGACAATTGAAGTGTTAGGGTAGCTTCCCAATACAGGAACCTGGGCTGATAAGTGGATTGATAGAATGCTTAATAGGATACCTAAAATACACTTTGCAACATTGCTAAATCTTTTAATTGGATGGTTGATTTTGTTTTTCATAATAATAAATTTATTTATAATCTGCAATATGAGTTTTTGGATTCCCTTTTTTCTTTGACCATTGTAACCATAGCGAAAAATATCCTCCTGTTTACTTTTTGAATGAATTCCGATGTAAAAGTATTTCGGGGGATACGAGAAAAAAGAACCAATCAACAGCTACGCAGTTTCAATATATAGCTATGTCGTTTTGTGAATAGCTATGTAACGAAGATGCGGGAGAAAAGGCAAAAGCTATAAAAAGAGAAGGGTGTGCTGTGCCACATCGAATGAACAAAGAGAAGTATGGAACAACGAGAAAAGGAGAAATAGAGAATAAGAAATATCAAATTAGATACACCAAATCCGAAGGATTAAATCCCTAAACAAATTCGAGATGGAACAATCTCTAACCAATATAATTCCCCGGACATCGGACATCGAACAACGACTATCGGTTCATCCATTTCTCAAACCTCGCGATGAGATGGTCTTTTCGATTGGCACTCACAGGTAAGGTAACAACATTGTTCAATTTTATTTCGCCGCCGCGTCCTCGGATATATTCATTTACATACCTCAAATTAATAATGTACTTATCATGTATTCTTACAAAATAACCTTCGGGTAATGTTTTTTCATATTCTCCAAGAGGCTTTGATGCAATTAATTTTTTACCTTGTGCGGTATAAAAGTTCGTATAACTTCCGCTGCTTTCGCAATAAATAATATCCTCTTCATTTTCAAAAATCATTCCGTTTAGTGTACTCAATGCAATTTTGATTTGCTGAGGATGGTTCATTTTTGTTTCAAGGAATGAAAAAATATTTGAGGTTGTATTTTTTTGCAAAATACGCGACTCTGCATGATGAACTGCTTTCATTAATTTATCATCAAGAATGGGTTTAGTCAAATATCCAACTGCAAAATGTTCAATAGCTTCCATCGCAAATTCGCTGTAAGCCGTGACAAAAATCACCTCGAAGGTAACAGGTTCTAATTTTTTTAATAACTCAAAACCATTTAACCCAGGCATTTTAATATCTAAAAAAACCAAATCAGGTTTTAATTCCTCTATCAATTTTAAACCGGCAAGAGATGTAGTCTCCTTTCCGACCACAGTAAGTTGAGGACATTTCCTCGAAAGAATTTTTTCGAGCAGGATGACATTATTCAATTCATCATCTAAGAGAATACAGCGGAGTTTATTCATTGTTAGTTAGTTTTTCGATGTCCGATGTTCGATGTTCGATGTCCGGGGGCATTATCTTCGAATTTCGGATTTAGTGCCTCGAATTTTGATTTTGGAATTTGTGCTTTGGAATTTTTTAATTAAGTTATAATAATGGAATTGGTATTTCCAAATGAATAGTTGTTCCACTTGCAACATGTTGTTCATCTGTTTTATCAATGATGTCCATCTCTATATGATACAATTCTATCCGTCGTTGCGTCAGCTCCATACCCCTGCTTTCGTGTGTTTTGTCTCTGAGTAATTTTATTTTTCCTGCATTCTCTCTGCCTATCCCGTTATCGTCTATTGTGATATTTAATTTATCATTGGCAAGATACACATTTATTAAAATTTTTCCTGCTCTGTTCTCAAGATGATCTACACCATGATTGATGGCATTTTCTACAAAGGGCTGTAACAACATGGCAGGTATCATTATGTATTCAAGCGAAATTCCTTCTTCCATGTTTATCAAATACTCAAATTTATTTCCAAATCGAAGCTTTTCCAATACAAGATAGGTGTCTATAAATTCGAGTTCTTCTTTCAATGAAATACTGCGTAGACTTGAAAGTTTTAAAGTACTTCGTAATATTTGAGAAAATTTTTGTAAATACAAATCTGCATTTTCAAAATCTTCTGCATAAATAAATCCTCTAACCGAGTTTAAACAATTAAACACAAAATGCGGATTGATTTGCGCTTTCAATGCTTGTATTTCTAATTCGTCTAATTCTTTCTGATGCAAAAATTCATTGATTTTTTGTTGATGTTTTCTTTTTGTCCACTGCGTATATAAATAAAATGAAGTCGCTAAGAGAAGTAAAAAAATAAGTACCCAAAACCACCATGCTTTATAAAAGGGAGTGGCAATATCAAATTGCAATTTTAGAATTTTTGATCCTTTGTTTCCATTTACATCAATGGCCCTCAACCAAATGAAATGTTCGCCACTTGCAAGTTGAAGATTCAGGTTGATTCCTTCCAAATCAGTCCATGTGCTTCCAAAATCAGAAGAGTATTGTGCATTTTTAAAATGACCATTTAATTCAACACCTGCAAACTGCAGGTTAATAAAATTTTGTTTGGAATTGAGTTCATAATGCGACTGAATGTAAGCATGCTGCTGATTGATTTGTATGCCTGTAAGAAAGACAGGGATATCAAAAGTGGGAATATTAACAGATGACGGAATAATTGAAACCCCTCTGTTCGTTGCCGCATAAATAGTGTCATTTTGAAACAACATTTGATTGATGATATTTGAAGTGAGTCCGTCATGAATAGAAAGGTTCTGTATCTTATCTACTTTTATATTACCTATAGACCTGTAATAGATAATTGAAATCCCTGAATTGGTTCCTACCCACACTTGTCCATTTCTTCCGGTTGTAATGGTGATATTATTATTCGTATTCAAACCGTTTTCCATTTTCAGTTGTAAGAGTACCTTGTCATCTTTCATCGCAAAAATTCCGTTTGATGCGCTTGCAATCCATAATATACTGTCCGAAGAAAAACAAAGGGATATGATGCGTTCGCTTAATAATTTATATGTCTTATCAAATGAATAAATAGAATCTGTCAACATATCATATTTATGCAAACCATTGGTTGAGCCGAAATAAATTTGATGCCGATCCCTTGCGGCAATACAGGTAACTCTGATGCGCTTATCTTTCAATAAGGTTATT
Source organism: Bacteroidota bacterium (assembly GCA_031410275.1). GTDB lineage: Bacteria > Bacteroidota > Bacteroidia > Chitinophagales > Chitinophagaceae > OLB11. Next base: position 4,159 of record JANNYV010000275.1, on the reverse strand, counting down.
TGTTCTTTGATGGTATTAATTTTATATAAACCATACATGTCACCTGAAAGAATAATAGAATCATTTAATGCGATAGCTGCCTTTGATGAAAACCGGTTTTCAACGAAGGGAATTTTTAACCAAGTGCGAAAATCAACCGAGATGCCGGCACCGGAACAGGCGAATACTTTATCCTGAGAAAGTATAATATTCCTTTGCCAGTAATCTACACTTTGAAAATCTAAGATATGTTTACTGATACGCATTTGGTTTATCTCAAGAATTTCATTTGTATGACCGCCAAGAAATAAACTTCCATTCTTTTTACATGCAATAGACAAATACACATTTGTATTGAATGGGGCCGGCAATTCATACGCTTTGATCCCGGATACTTTGTACATGATAAGTCCCTTGTCCATGGTGCATATCCATATATTTCCATTATGGTCTTCATACCCCCTATTGGCTTTGTAATCGCCATGAAGTGTAAAGAGGTAAGTGAAAGAGTTCTTCTCATACACATCAATATTTCCTTCGTTTGTTGTCGCTATAATATGTGTTGATGATATCGAATATCTTGACATAGTGCTATGCAATTTAAGTGTGTCTATATCCATACGCATCGGATGGTATCTGATATTGGATATCCTCAACCATTTTATATGATTCCCGATGGATACATAAAGACTGCTATCTGCCATAGGTTGAATGAAATAAGATAGCGAACCTTTCATAATGAAATGATCTAACAATTTTCCTTTAAGAGTCAAACGTATTTCCGCAGAATCCTTCGATTTATTATCATGCCAAATTAATTCAGTACCGTCATGATTTACTTTTAGGATGTGTTCATTCTTATAAAAAGTGCATTGCTTATTTTTGAAGACAAAGGCCCCTAAATTATTTCTGTATTCAACCCCGCCATCAGTTAATGCAGAAAGATTACCACCACTTGTGCCTATTATTTTTGGCGCCCCCGTTGAATCCTTAGAAGAAATAACAAACCTGTTGGTAAGCGAGTCGTAATACGCCGGTATTTGTTTAAAACAGCTAACCCAAATACGGCCGTTTTTTTCTTTCACCACTTCCAGCACTTCATTATCAGGCAGACCTTGTTCTGTTGTAAATAGTTGAAAATGTTTCCCATCAAACCGGGCAAGACCCTGATCTGTTGCCACCCAAAGAAAACCCTGATTGTCTTCCATGCAATGGTAAATATGATCACTGGGTAAACCATCGGCTGTCGTAAACCGCGCAGCCTCTTTGTATTGTGCATGGCACAAACTTGGTGTACAGATAAAGACAAGAAGGAGAATAAGGTTTCGCATTTGAAGAGCTAAATTTATGAATTACTTTTTTGTAATTAGTAGAAAGTAGTTAGTAATTAGAAATGCCAATTGACTTGAGGAAAAGCTTTAACCTCAAACCACAACCTGCAGACCATAACCATTTTTCCAAAAACAAAATCGAGTCCGTTTCCGAACCCGATTTTTTTATTTAAACGAACAATGCAATCGTTGAGAAAATTGCTATGGATGTGCGGAGAAAATAAAATTATTTAGATTGGTTTCTACAATTGGTACATCTAATAAATCGACATTGCCATCTCCATTAATATCAGTTGACAAATAACCAAACCCGAAATTATTAATACCATCTTCAAGTATTGATAAATCTAATAAATCAATATTTTCATCCTGAATAATTTCACCTGAATAAAAAGCCCATACACCGGGTGAGGCTTGAACTTGGTTAGCACCATACGCTTTTGAAGCAGCTGTAGTAAAATCATAATTACTAGGATTAGACGGTGAGACATAGACAGGCACGGCACTCCAAGTTTCTATGGTATTTCTATGATTCACAACAATATAAAGATTGCCGGTATCTATTGGAGGAAAGCTAGCTTTAAGGATTCCATTTGTATTTACAACTGCATCGGCTTCGGCAACCTTATTAAAAGGTGTGATATTATCTCTCAATTCGACATGCACGACATCGGTAATTAAAGGATTTGTGCTGACACCTTGATTCATTAATACAGGCCGCATTGTTTGACCGCCATTTGAATAACCTTGTAGTATAAGACCGAGATTTACATTTGTAGCGCCCGGTATTCCCGGACCACATCCATCTCCTACCCTTGCAGTAAATGTGCCGGTAGTTGGTTGCGAAACAAACCCTGATTTAAATCTGATATAAGCTGATGAATCGGCATCAAATATTACATCAGAGGTTGGATTTATTACCACACTATTGCCTGATAAATTTTCTGTTGTTTCTATCCAAGTACCGGATTCTGTAAGTGGGTCAAAGAATGAAGCATTCGCTGCAATTACTTTATCATTGGTACAAAATCTACATTGATTGATTTGATATAATGAAGTATTGCCAGGCGTTGCGACTGCAAATTGATGGGTGAGATAATTATAATTGATACTGAGGTTATTATTCCATCCTGTAGTTGATAAAATTTTAATGGTAAAAATGTCTTGTCCGTTTGTCCAATCTAAAGGGCGAATGGTATAACAAATATTGGTGGTGACATACAAACCACAAGCATCAACATTCAGTATATCTGCACCAAAGAATGAACGTACGGTTTGAGTTCCACTGATATCACCTGTACATGCAATTCGACTTGTATAATCAGCGGTTATAATAAAGCATTGTGTAGAAGTATTATTTGAGACTGTTAGTTTGAAAGAGGCAAGCGGACAAATTGCTGTCATGCTTTTTGAATACCAAAGCATAGACATTAAAAGGAAGAATTTAATTTTATGTTTCATAATAGACCTCCTTAGTTTTTGTTTGTTGAAGTATTTGAATTCGCTTTTTCATTTTTCAGTTCATCAATTTGCTTTTGCATTTGAATGATATATAAAGTAAGCTCTTCAATTTTTTCCATTTGTTTGGCTTGAATTTTTGGCAAGTCCATTCCTTCTTTTTCTATCTCACTTGAAGATGGAATGCCCGGCAAATGATTATTCTCTTTTACGAAATCTTCGACCTCATCTAATGGTTTTAATTTATAGTTATTGGCGAAAACATAATCAGGCCATTTCCACGCACAAGTGCCTGTTAGTGCTACCTTCAGCCCTTCTGTGAGTATTCCTCCTTCAACAAATAAATTTGCATTCGATGGTGTTCGTGTGTTTACACCGCAATTAGCCAATGAAGTTGTTAATGCCCAAGTGCCACTACCAATATAAGTTTGACCATTAACATGTAATTTGCCAATTGGATTTGCAGTGCCGATACCTACACTATCAGTCAGCGTAGTTGGATATAATTTATTTCCGGTTTTTGTCCACTGCGAAGTTCCACCGGCGCCACAACATGGAACAAGAATGACGTCACCGGATGAGCTTACTGAAAGCACTACATTATTCGGATTACTTGATTGGTTAGAGGCATTTGTCAAATGTGTTAAACGAAGCCCGCTTTGACCATTTATACCGCTATTCAATTCTAATTTATTGCCGGGTATTGAAGTATTTGTTCCTATCCCAACATTTCCTAATGAGTCTATTAGAAATCTATAATTTGAAGCTGAATAATCGAAAATTGAGAATGATCGTGGTCGTGAATTGGCACTACCTGAACCTCTTATTCCCCAAACTTGCTGCCCGCTGGCAGTATATGATTTTAAATCCAGTTCAGCAGACAAGCCTGCAGACCCATTGTTTTCTACCATAATGCCATCGTTGAAAGGGTCTGATGTTCGTACATGAAATTTAGCAACAGGGGAAGGCATATTGATACCAACTTTAATTAAATTATCTGTAATTTGACCACACCCTAAATTGCCATTCGTTGCATTTATTCTTGGAACATTACTGACTGTTGTGCAAGAATTGGCAATGCCTGATTGCAAGGTGCTGATGCCACGTTTATGGAAAACGCCATTGATATCTGTAGTAACAATCGATGTATCAGTCGCTGTGCCTAATGATTCTGCCCTTATAGGGTCTGAGCCACCTGAAATATGGAGATGATTTGTAGGGAACATTGTTCCAATACCCACTTTGTCGGTTTGGGGGTTGACCAACATTGTTGTTGAGGTGCCATTTCCATTGCTCATGTTTATTGTTGTTGCTGACATCAGGCTGATAGGAGTTAACGTTGACTGTATATAAATATCTGGCGCATGCATCATTAATCCATCAGTTGTCAA
>JANNYV010000274.1:0-2662 GCA_031410275.1 Bacteroidota bacterium | reverse complement strand
TTAAACTGGTCAATGCGTCCGGAATTGAATTGTTGCTCTTCTCTATTTATAATCGTTGGGGTGAACTTGTATACGAATCGGATAATGTAAATGACAGTTGGAATGGAAATTTTAAAAACAAAGAAGCTGAAAACGGCACCTACTTTTATCAACTAAAATATCGGTGTAAATTAACCCGTGAAGAATATTTTAAAAAAGGTGATATTACGCTTATTCGGTAGACGAATACAGCAAATTTGAAAGGGCGGTTCTAAAATCTCATATACGAGGCTTCTTGATTTTTTAAACCCGCAGTTTACTTATCGTAAATGAGGAGTTTACAAAATCAGAGTAACGAAGTAGATGGGGTTTTTAGAACGGCTCCTGAAATAAATTTTAGGGAATCCAAATCAAACACTTACTTTTACTGAGTGCAAATTCCATTCACAGTTCACGGTATTAAGTCAGCTCTTTTAGGGCGTGCCCCCAAAGCAAAAAGCAATTACGTTTTCAAAAGGATGTTAGATATTCCACTTTTTTGCTTCGGGGTCCGGCTATCCGCTCCAAGTCCTCGCTCGTTCCTCACTCCGGGCTTTCCGCTACTATCCGTCACGCACACGTCGCCGCATGATGAAGGCAATTCCGGATGTTACAATTAAACTAAAATAAAATACACACAATCATTTCAATGCATCACATACGTATACCGGTTCTTTTTATTGCCATCCTTTTTTTTCAGCAGCAAGTCCATGCGCAATATTATAACACGGCCTTTGGCAAAAATGGAGCCATTCTTAAAACAGCGTTACACAATATTATTATGGGGCATACTGTGGGTACTTATGCCGATTTATGGAGCGATTATTTCAGCACCGATAATAGAGGATCAAATATTCTTTGGGATATTTATTCCGATATTCCCGGTGGTACACCCGCCTATACGTATACTTTAGGTACTAACCAATGCGGCACCTACAACAGCGAAGGTGATTGTTATAACCGCGAACATATTTGGCCGGCCAATTATTTTGCGGACGGACCGCCAATGTATACCGACCTTCAACAAATATATCCCACCGATGGATGGGTTAATAATAAACATGGCAACTTACCATACGGCAATGTGAATGCTGTAACATGGACTTCCCAAAACGGTTGTAAGACGGGCACATCAACAAATTATCCCGGTTCTGTTTTAGATGTGTTTGAACCCATCGATTCATTTAAAGGCGATATTGCCAGAGTATACTTTTACATGAGTACACGTTATGAAGGCGAAGATGCAGGATGGCTCAATTGGGAAATGGCCAATGGCGCAGTGCTCACAACTGATGCGATTAATGTGTTGCTTGCATGGCATCATCTCGATCCTGTAAGCCAAAAAGAAATCAACAGAAATAATGCGGCGTTTGCCATTCAGGGAAACAGAAATCCTTTTGTCGATTATCCGCAATTTGCAGATTGCATTTGGGGTACGGGTGATTGTACAAGTTTAGATTTGAAAAACATGGAACTGAATAATCAAGTAAAAATTTATCCGAATCCTTCTTCTTGTATTCTTCATATTGAAACGGGGAATTCAATTTCTGTGTTGTCATTTTCATTAATGAATTTTACCGGACAAAAAATAAATGAAGCTACTTTGGCAACGAATGAATTGAATATTCAAAACATAGCATCGGGGAATTATTTATTATTGTTGAATACAAATAAAGGTGTAGTGAAAAAATTAGTGGTAAAGGAATAAGATTTAATCAAGAAAATAAAATGGTGAAAGATAATGTGAAAAATTAATGCTGGATATTCTCAGTGCAGTATTATCTTACTTTCGATTTGAATTTTTAGCCAATTTTTCGTCAGTCTTGACTTTTTGCTCCACTTTTGCGTCAAGGCAAAAAGTGGAAAATAATATTTTAGAGACAAAAAATATTCTTTACCCTTGTCGTCGAATGTGTCTCATTTAATTTGGATAAGAAGGCACATCCGAGTAAATATAAATTTATTGAGTATGATTAGCTACAAAAATATTCTTACCGAACTCGGCACAACAAAACTCATTGCCGTTTCAAAAACAAAACCCGTTGAAGCAATTATGACGTTATACAATGAAGGTCAACGTATGTTTGGTGAAAATAAAGTACAGGAATTAGTGGAAAAATATGAAACACTTCCGAAGGATATCGAATGGCATTTGATTGGTCATTTACAGACCAATAAAGTAAAATACATCGCTTTCTTTGTGACTATGATACATGCCGTTGATAGTTTGAAACTTTTATTCGAAATCGAAAAACAAGCAGCACAATCCAATCGAATAATTAAGGTATTGCTTCAAATGCATATTGCACAAGAGGAAACAAAATTTGGTCTTGATACAAAGGAGCTGATTGAAATTTTAGAATATTATACCACGAATCCTCTTCTATTTTCACATGTAAAAATTGCCGGCTTAATGGGTATGGCAACAAATACCGATGACGAAAAAATCATTCATCAGGAATTTAAAAATTTAAAAAATAAATTCCTTTATGCAAAAGAAGCATATCTTGTAGGAGATAAAAATTTTACAGAACTTTCGATGGGTATGAGCGGCGATTATAAAATTGCATTGCAAGAAGGCAGTACGATGGTGAGGATAGGGAGTTTGTTATTCGGAGGGAGATAATGTAAATGCAGATGTTAG
>JANNYV010000273.1:0-7998 GCA_031410275.1 Bacteroidota bacterium | reverse complement strand
TCTAAATCTATCTTACCAACCGAAACCACTTTCACGGCTTCTTCCTGCTTCAATGTCATTTTTGCAGGTTCAATAGCAGCGGCTAAATCTCTCGCTTTCTTCTCTTCTACGCTTTTAGACAATACGACGTTTTCGCTTTTTTTCTTAGCTGCTTTATCGGCTGCAAATTCGTTCATCAATGCATTATACATTGCATCAGACAAGACCGGATCGGGTTTATTGTCTATAGTAAAGCCTCCTTTATTCAAAAAATCAACAATGGTACTTCGACCAATATTAAATTCCCGGGCTGCCTTCATCAGGCGTATTGTATTTGTGGTTTCTGACATTTGCTTTTTTATGTGCGTCTTCTTAACACATGCTAAGGAGACTAAAATTATTTTATTTCTAGTTCATAATATTCAATTTAAAATTCTATACTTCAACCTCACTCAGCATGACACTTCTTCAATTAAGCCACTGACATCTGACTTATTCCCCTTTTTCTTCATCAAACTCTCCTTGTAATACTGCTTTCACTTCTTTGATGGTCTCTACTTCCAAATCTGTACGTCGAATTAATTCTTCATCAGTCAAAGCTAATACACTTCTCGCAGTATCACAACCTACTTTTTTCAATTCCTCAATAACCCATGCATCAATCTCATCTGTAAATTCATCTAAGTCAATATCAAACTCGCCTTGCTCTAAATCATCACGGAAGACATCGATACTATAACCGGTTAATTCTTGTGCTAATTTAATATTCACACCGCGCTTACCGATAGCCAATGAAACCTGATCGGCTTGCATAAATACTTCGACATGTTTGGTTTCTTCATTAATATTCATGCTCGTAATTTTTGCAGGCGTTAATGAACGTTGCAATAAAAGCTGAATATTTTGCGTATAATTAATGATATCGATATTCTCATTTTTCAATTCGCGAACAATACCATGTATACGGCTACCTTTCATACCCACACAAGCACCTACAGGATCTATTCGATCATCGTAACTTTCAACAGCCACTTTTGCGCGTTCACCCGGTTCTCTTACTATTTTTTTAATACTGATGAGTCCGTCGAATATTTCGGGCACTTCTATCTCCAATAATTTGGCGAGGAAAGAAGGATGTGTTCTTGACAAAAGAATGACCGGTGTATTGGCTCTTAAATCTACTTTTTTTACGACGGCACGAACTGATTCTCCTTTTTTGAAATAATCAGTTGGGATTTGCTCTGATTTTGGAAGGATTAATTCATTGCCTTCATCATCGAGCAGCATAATTTCTTTTTTCCAAACTTGATAAACCTCACCATTGATAATTTCACCTTCACGCTCTTTATATTTTTCAAGCAAAATAGTTTTCTTCAAATCACTGATACGAGAGGTGAGGGTTTGTTTAGCGGCTAAAATAGCTCTTCGCCCGAAACTCTCGATAGACACTTGTTCATACACCTCATCGCCTTCTTCATAACTCTCGTCCAATTTCTTGGCTTCGGTCAATTCAATTTGTGTATCATCATTCATAATGTCGGCATCGGCGACCACTTCACGACGTTGAAAAATTTCAAGGTCACCTGTTTGGTCATTCACGATGACATCAAAATTTTCGTCGCTATAATATTTTTTACGAAGTAAGGTTTTGAATACGTCTTCAATCACTTTGATAAGGGTTGGACGATCAATGTTTTCTGCGTCTTTGAACTCTGAGAACGAGTCGATTAGATTTATACTTGACATTGTGATTAATTTTTACTTGTTTTTTGAATGTTTTCCATGTTATATTATTTTCTTGTTTTATTAAAATTCGATGACAACCATTGCTTGTTTAATATCGCTTAGTTGTATTTCTGTTTTTATTATTTCGGGTTCAGTTTTGACCGATTTCTTTTGTTTCACAATATTTTCCAATACTATTTTATCATCTTCTACTGTCACCAATTTGCCTGTAATTCCATTGGCTTCTTCGTCATTCAATTCAACTTCTAAACTGCGTCCGATATTTTTTACATATTGGCGATGCAACTTAAGTGGTGCATCTACACCCGGACTTGAAACCTCGATAGAGAAATTTCCTTCGGGATATAAAGCTGCTTCTTCTATCAGTCGTCTTAACTGCCTGTTTATCTTCATACATTTTTCTAAGGTAAATCCGCTGTCGCTATCAAGGTAGAACTTGTAGTTATTGGTGGGTTTTACTTTCGATGACACTAGAAAGCAGTCGGTTCCTTCGAGGCATTGCTGTAAGAAATTTTCTATTTGTTCTTGTGCTGTCATTTGTATGGAAATAAAAAAGAGAACTTCTCAGTTCCCTTCACTTCGTTTCATTCTGCCGCAAATGTAAGGCCTTTTTCTTTAGGAGACAAAATATTTTATTGTTATGAGAAGAGGATTTGAGAATTTGAAAATTTGGGAATTTGAAAATTAAATAAATCTATCTACTTTTTTTATACATCAATTTTGCAAATACTTGAGGTGCAGATTGCGTGAGGGATAGTAGTAGAAATCCCCTGCCGCTTCGGTCAGGGATTGGAACGGATAGCCCGGCCCCGAAGCAGTCCCGTTGGCAAATTTGCAAAGCACGCAATCAACTGAAAACTTTCTTTGCCATCGGGGCGCTTCGGGGACACGCCCAATGGTATTATTTTATTAATCTGTATTTACTTTAACGGCTTCACCTTAAATGTGCATTCGATACTAGCATTCATTGGCACATCGTGTGTGATAGCTGCATTGGTAACGATTCTCATTTTTACTTTAAACTTGGTCGCTTTGAGATATTGCGCTACATCAATTCCTTTTAAATCGAAATCAATTTGATTAGGACTCGTATGCACTGCATCATCTGAAGCTACTTCAGCAACGGTTGCGCCATCGGCATAAAACGAACAAGTTGCATTATCAACGATATCGAAGGTAACGGGAACGCTCGTAGAGTCATTAATTTTAAGGGTAATTGAATTGATTGTTGCGCTTTCAATTTTGCTGATATCAAAACCATTTGTGGTCGCCATATCTTGCAAATCGGCTGTGACTTCCTGTTCAAAATCAATAGTGCCGGATGCTTGCGGATGAACCACAAAGTTAATGTCACCATACGTTTTATGGATATTCATCGTACTGATTTTAGAACATGAGTTCAAAAATAAAAGTGAGCCTGCTGCAAGGAGAAGGAATAAACTGAAGATTTGTTTGTTTTTCATTTTTTTAGTTTTAGTATTTCAAAAGTAATATAATATTTGTTTCGAATATTTTTTTTCTAGCTCAAGAAGTGAATTTTGTCCATGAATACAGATCCTTATCTATTGTAAAAATGTCTGAAACTCTTCTCTTGAAATCATCTCGGCGCCTAAGCTATCTAAGTGTTTGGTATACACCTGGCAATCGACTAACCCGATTCCTTGTTGTCGCAAATATTGTACCAAATGAATAAAGGCAAATTTGCTTGCGTTTGGATCAAGACTAAACATACTCTCGCCACAAAAAACGGTATTGACTCTTACGCCGTAGAGTCCACCGACTAAGGCATTCCCTCGCCAACATTCGGCGCTGTAAGCATGGCCCAATTGATGCAATTTAATATATGCTTGTTCTACATTATCATCAATCCAAGTACCAAGTTCATCTTTTCTGTTATTGGTTCTGCAATGCCTGATGACCTCTTCAAAACATTGATTGAATGTCCAAGTATACTCGTTTTTCCGAATCAACTGCTTCATACTTTTACTTATCCTGAGCTTATGAGGAAATAATACAAATCGCGGATCAGGGCTATACCACAAAATGGGCTCACCATCAGACCAAGGGAAAATGCCTTTGCTATAAGCAAGTAATAATCGCTCGACAGACAAATCGCCACCCATACATAAAAGCCCATCACTAAAGGCTTCATTCGTTGGAGGGAAAATAAGATCATCATTGAGAATGAACATTGCTTCGTATTGTTGCGAGTTACGGGGTTAGTGGGTTAAGGAGTTATTGGATTATTGAGTTACTAGGTTATTTACTTAATTTGCGTTTCACTCTCAACTCTCAACTCTCAACGCTCAACTCTCAACGCTCAACGCTCAACCAAAACTCACGAAACCAATTCTTCAATAGTTGCTCCTATTCCTCTATCGGTAATACCGTCGCATAAGGGTTTGAGGATTTCGTAGTCACCTGCTTTTACTGAGCATTTCCCTTTGTTATGTATTATTAAAGTACATTGTTCGGCCTGTTCTTTTTCGTGACCGCAAATTTCTATCAATGTTTTTGTGACCCATTCGAAGGTATTAATATCATCGTTCCATACAATTAAATGATATTGAAATTGATCCTCATCCAATACATCAACTTCCTGAAATTCTTTTGTGTTTATTTGTTCATGTGTGTTCACAGCAACACAAAAGTATTACTTTTATGGCTCAAATGAAAAACGATTTTTTTTCGAAGCAAAGCGATTTTTACGCAAAGTACCGGCCTACCTATCCTCAGCATTTATTTGATTTTGTTGCGAATATGGTACAAGACAAACATCTTGTATGGGATGTGGCCACAGGGAATGGGCAAGCCGCGCTTGCATTATCTTCATTTTTTGAACAGGTATATGCAACAGATTTAAGTGAGAACCAATTAAAACATGCCGCACAAAAAACGAATATTACGTACAAACAAGAAGTAGCAGAACACTGTTCATTAGCAAATGAATGTGTTGATTTGATTACTGTTGCAACGGCAGTGCATTGGTTTGATAAAGCAAAATTTTTTGATGAAGTGAAACGAGTTTTGAAACCTAATGGTGTTTTATTTGTTTGGAGTTATGGTGGATGCCGGGTAAATGAAGCCGTTGATAAGGTGATAGACCATTTTAATTTCGAATTTTTATTTGATTATTGGCATGATGGTGCAAAAGAAAATTGGATTGATAAATATCAGTCCTTGCAAATGCCTTATCCATTAATTGACACGCCAGAGTTTATCGCCACAGCAAATTATTCGATGGAAGAAATTATGAATTATATGTTTAGTTGGAGTGGTGTGCAAGAATATATCAACCGCAATCAGCAAAATCCCTTGGCATTTATCGAAGAACAACTTTTAGACGCTTGGGGAAATCCGTTAGAAAAGAAAGAAATAAAATGGCATTTGCATACGAAATGTTGCCGGAAAATACGTTGAAAATTTTGGTCCGTCACAGTGGATAAAAATGAAGAATTCTGTTCATTTGATAATCCAATCAGCACGTTCAACATGTTCACTTCATTTATTTTTTTTTATTTTTTTGATTTCTAATTTGTCATGCAGCATTTACCAGTTGCATTGCATACCTGTTGATTTTCAATAAGATAGGAATATATATTATTGAACCCCAATGATTTCAAGCCTTCGGCCTTGTATCACCCCATTCTATTTTATTTGCTTCCTGGCTGATTTGGCATTGATTTTGACTTACTTCTAGCATATCAATACTTTTTTTATGCAAAAAAATTCAATTTTATCTTTAAAAGCAATCTTGTTTTTATCGATTTTGATTTTTACAACAGCGCCAACTTTTGCTCAATCAAGCATCAATGTGTTTCAAGACCAAATGGTTTCTTGTTATGGTTTAAATGATGGCTCTTGTCAAACCACCGCATTCCCCGCTGCGAACTATACCTACCATCTCGATGGGGGTGTTCAAAATAATGGAACGGGTATTTTTAGCGGTCTCACACCGGGTGTACATACTGTTTGTGCAACCTTTGGTTCGATTAGCATGTGTGATACGGTATTGATTGAAGAGCCCGATTCATTGCATATCGAATTTGTTGTAGATGACCTTGTTTCCTGTCAGGGGAATGATGGTGCATTGAGCGCCATTATTACTGGTGGAACAAATTTATTGCAGGGCTTTTTAGCGGAATGGAGAAATTCATCCAATGTATTATTAAACCCCACACCGAACAATTATGATTTATATATTACAAATCTCACTGCAGGAAACTATTCATTAGTGATAGAAGACGACCATGGTTGTTTCCTCTCACAAAGTACAACATTGGGTACAGCAGACCCTTTGCATGTTACGGCTTTATACACAACTATTAATTGCAATGGTGGAAGCAGTATTATAACGCCTTCCGCTACAGGTGGAAGTGGCGTTATAAGTTTTATGATTAATGGATCAGCGTTACAAGCCAATTATGGAGCCGGCATGTATACGATTACCGCAACTGATACCAAAGCATGTAGTAGCCAAACCATTCTTACCATTACACAACCAGCTCCATCAACATCCACAACAACAAGTACCGCATTAAACAATTATACATGGAGTGAAAATGGAATGACCTATAACACGTCAGGTGTATATGTGTATACATTTATCAATTCCACCGGATGCCTTCATACATCAACATTATATCTGACCATCTTAACAAGCGTTATCAATTCAGTAATTGCTTTTCAAGATCAAGAAGTTTCTTGTTATGGATTGAATGACGGGTCTTGTCAAACCACAGTTTTACCAAACGGCAATTATACCTATCAACTTGATGGTGGTGCACAAACAAATAATACCGGATTCTTTAATGGTCTGACGCCGGGTGTGCATACTGTTTGTGTTTCAAACGGATTGAGTAATGTATGTGACACCGTTTTCATTGAAGAGCCGGATGCATTAAACATACAATTTGTTGTTGATTCAATCGTCTCTTGTCATGGTAACGACGGACAATTAAGTGCTGTCATTACTGGTGGCACAAATTTATTGCAAGGCTATTTAACTGAATGGAAAAATTCATCGAATGTGATTTTAAATCCTTCACCAAACAATTATGATTTACTAATTACTTCATTGAATGCTGGGGCCTATTCATTAATGATAGAAGATGATCATGGTTGTTTTCTTACACAGAATACAATATTGGGAAGCGCTGCACCGCTAAACGTAACAGCATCATCTTCAAACATACTTTGTTATGGTGGCACAAGTGTTCTTACAATATCATCAACTGGTGGAGATGGAGCAGTTACGATAACCGTAAATGGCGCAGCCTTGCAAGCAAATTATATAGCCGGTACATATACTATTACAGCCACAGATACCAGAGCTTGTTCAAGCGAAATTGTCCTTACAATTTCTCAACCTGCACCTTCAGTTTCAACAACTAATATTACTGCGATCAGCAGTTATACATGGACTGAAAACGGAGCGACCTATGTCAACTCAGGTACGTATATTCATACCTATATCAACAGCAACGGATGTATTCATATATCTACATTGAATTTAATTATTCTTGCAGGTTCAATAAATTCTGTCATTGCATTTTTAGATCAGTCAGTATCATGCTATGGATTGAATGATGGTTCTTGTCAAACAAGTGTATTACCAAACGGAAATTATACCTACCAACTTGATGGCGGAACACAAACAAATAATACAGGTTTCTTTAATGGCTTAACACCCGGTGTGCACACTGTTTGTGTTTCAAACGGACTTGGTACATTATGTGATACTGTGATGATCGATGAACCTGATTCATTGAGTATTCAATTTGTAACAGACTCATTAGTTTCATGCCATGGCAATGACGGACAATTAAGTGCTGTGATTTCGGGCGGAACTAATTTGTTGCAAGGCTATTTAACTGAATGGAAAAATTCTTCGAATGTTATTTTAAATCCTTCTCCTAATAATTATGATTTAGTGATATCATCATTAAGTGCCGGCGTTTATTCATTGACAATAGAAGATGATCACGGATGTTTTCTAACACGAACCACAACATTGGGAAGTGCAGCACCATTAACTTTAACAGCCTCCTTCACACCTATACAATGTAATGGCGGAACAAGTACGATTACCCCTTCAACAACCGGTGGCGATGGCGCAATAACAATTTCAGTGAACGGCGCTCCATTGCAAAGCAATTATAATGCGGGTACTTACACCATTACAGCCACCGACACAAGAGGCTGCACAAGTGCCACTATATTGAACATTACACAACCGTCTCCTTCTGTTTCGTCAACAACAATTACTGCTAG